>JBJKSV010000891.1:0-4277 GCA_046703605.1 Limisphaerales bacterium | reverse complement strand
AAGTTGTTCCAGCACCCCAGCCACTGCCCAAGCTTCCCGTCGCGCGAGCCGTCTGGGCGCCTCAGCCGAGTCTCGAGCTTTCAGCGGCGGCCTGGATCCAGGCCGGTGGTGCCCACCACACCGGTTTCAGTCAGGCAGTCACCACCGAAATGCTCGAAGACTTCGCGGCCATGGCCGACGTGGAATTCGCCCTTATCGATGCCAAGACGAACGTTCGCGATTTCAAGCAGCAACTCCGCAACAACGAAGTCTATTACGCATTGCGGAAGGGCTGGACGATCTAACCCGCATGGGTTTCCTCCGCCCATTCAGTTTAGCCCGAATATTTCATGGCAGCCACAAAGCGGCTGCGGTGTGTGGGCAGGGCGCGCAGTCCTCTGCGCGCCGTGACCTGGAGACGGCCGCAGGTTTGCCGCCGGTGTGAATGCGAGGAACCCAGGCGCCCGGGCTTCAACGCAATTCCTCAGCGTGGATAAGTCTGGGGCGTCGTACGACCGGTGGGTTGCATGACGCCGCTGGTTTGAAAATTCGGTTGCTTGCCGTAATACTGGTACACCTGCATCGCATACGTGGTGGAACTCAGATTTGCCGGCCACTGGGTAAGCGGGAAATGCGGCGACGCCGCCAGCTTTTGCCGGTTGAGATTGGAGACCAACGAGTTTTGGGCCGCATTCCATGAAATCGCCTGCGGCGGGAGCACGAAGAGATTAGCGCCGAGCTTCAATCTGGCGGCTGGCGCCATAATGACATACACCAGTTGCCCGGCGTGCAGGTTAACCACCAGGCGGTTGACGGCGCCGATTCTGGTGTTGTCCACGTTCTCAATCTTCATGCCCTTCATCTGGCTGGCCCGGTGAACGTTGTGAAAGGTGCCGACGCTGGCAGGATTGGCGCCTTGCCACCAGGCATACTGGCCGAAATATTGATAGACTTGGCTCACAAACCCGGCGCGGTCGATCTGGCCGGGCTGAGCAACAGTGCTGGTGAACTTCGGAGCGGCGTCGAGTTTTTGTTGGGTGATATTCACCCTCGCGGTGGCCGAAGTCACTTGCGTGAAGACTCCGGGGGCAACCGCAACCGCACCTTGCGCCGTGCCCACGACGGCGTAAAGGATGTGGCCTGTGGTGAAATCCACTACCAGATCGTCGATCCGGCCCGCGTTCTTGTTGTCCGCCGTGACCACCGTTCGCCCGATGTCCCGGTTGGCTTGCGTCAATGTTAACTGGCGCGCTTGCGTGGCGCGCGGTGCGGCCGCCGGAAAGCTTTGGCCCGTCGCGGGTGATGATAGACCGCAAATCCCGAGCAGCACGAATGCGCTCGAGATGGTTTTATAATTCATTCTCTTCATATCTTTCTTCTCCTTTACTTCTCACTGAATCGTAATGTCGATCCCGGCGCGCACTGGCGCACCTGTGCGTTTTCCCACATCGCCTTTTGGGGTGTTCAACGGTGTTTTTTGGGCAAAACGGCGAGAGAGCGTTCCGCAGGTGTTGGAGTGTTGTCTGAGGCCAGAACCGCGCTTTAAGTGTTGCGCAAGGGCGGCGGTTGCATAATTTGGAAAGGAAGTACCAATGCAAACTATTCCTTTAGGAGTCAGCTCGCTGACCTGCAGTCGTCTGGCCTACGGGTGTTGGCGGGTCGCTGGAAGTTGGAATCCCGCCGATGTGACACCCCAAAGCCGGGCCGCCGGACGCAAAGCGATTATCACCGCCTTCGAGTGCGGCTACACCCTCTTTGATAACGCCGACATCTACTGTGGCGGTGAGGCCGAGCGCCTTTTGGGGGAAGTCCTCCGGGACGTGTCCGAGATGCGAGGGCACGTGCTGGTGGCCACCAAAGGCGGAATCCGGTTTGCGGGAGATCCCGTGCCGGACTCGCCGGGTCGCTATGATTTTTCGTTTCAGCACATCATCGCGGCGTGCGAGGCCTCCCTGAAGCGGCTCGGCCTCGAGACCATCGACCTGTACATGCTCCATCGCCCGGATTACCTCGCCGACCCTGAGGAAGTGGCCCGCGCCTTCTCCCAGCTCCGGGCTGCCGGCAAGGTTCGTTATTTTGGTGTGAGCAACTTCCGCCCCTCGTTGCTTACCGCCCTTCAAACGGCCTGTCCGATGCCTTTAGTGGTCCACCAAGTGGAAGTCAGTCTGGCGCGGCTTGACGCCTTTACTGATGGCACCTTCGACCAATGCCTGATCGAGCGCATTACGCCCATGGCCTGGAGTCCCCTTGGCGGCGGACTCATCGCCGACGGCGCCAAGGATTTGCTTCCTTCCCAAAAGGCCTATCGAACCGACAGGTTGTTGCCCCTTGTGGATGAGATAGCGAAGGCTCGTGGAGTCGGCCGCGTGGAGGTGGCCTTGGCTTGGCTGCTGTTGCACCCCGCGAGGATCCAGCCCATCGTCGGCTCGGTCACGCCAGAGCGTATCCGCCAGGCGGCAAAGACCGCTGACCTGCAACTGACTCGCGAAGAATGGTATCGCCTGCTCATCGCCGCCCGAGGCGAACCGCTTCCGTGAGGCCTCCAGATGCCTTTACCCGAGACCCTTCGGCTGTTCGTTGCCATCCCCCTCCCGGACGAGGTCAAAGACCAACTGGAGGACGCGCAAGCGGAACTTCGCCGCGCGGTTTCCAACGCCAAGGTGCGCTGGGCCACGCGCGACCAGTTTCATTTGACGCTCAAGTTCCTGGGTGGAATTCCATCACCTGAAGTGCATGGCCTGGCGGACACGATTCGCCGTGTTGGCGTCCAGTTTGCCCCAATTGAACTCTCGGCCCGAACTGTTGGCTTCTTCCCCGGCGCACGCTCCCCACGGGTCCTCTGGGTTGGTCTGAGCGATGCTGCTAAGGCATTGCCGATGTTGCACGCGGCTTTAGAGCAGTCGGTCGCCCCATTCACAACTGAAGCGCCTGAAGACCGTTTCGCGGCCCACGTCACCCTGGGTCGCATCAAGGAAATCCGGCAAGCGGACATTGGGAGCCTGACCAGAGTGGCCTCAGGTATGGCTGAGCGAGCCTTCGGCAACTGGACGGCAAGAGACGTTCTGCTGATGCGCAGCTTCTTGTCGCCTAAGGGCGCGAGATACGAGGCAATAGCAACAGCGCCTTTGGGTGGGGAACAGCCATCTGACCGCTCCGAGCCGTTAGACGCGTCTGACAGGCCAGACTCATCCTTATGAGTGAGACTTCAAATAAGCGCTCTGAAGACTTTCTAAGAATCAGCGGCCAATTCCTCCTGGGCGGCCTTACTACGGAATCCTCGCACCCGGTCACCGCCAACCTGAGCGAGGTGGCGGAGCGCAGCACGAGTGAGGCGCTCGGACTGCTGTTTGAGGCGGACGCGGACGTCGTTAGGAAATACCGCGAATTTGCCGAGTCGGGGCGAGCGCCGACTATAGCCACGTCCGTGCGGCGGGCTATTGCCGACGGCGGCAGGCTCTTTTTTACCGGTTGCGGTTCTACGGGGCGATTGAGCATCCAGCTTGTCTCGATCTGGCGCGACTTCTGGCAGCGGCAGCGTGCGCGCGGGTTAGCCTGCCACCCTCCGGCTGAAGAACTTGAAGGCCGTGCGGTGAGCGTCATCGCCGGAGGGGACTTCGCACTGATCAAATCGGTCGAGGGTTTCGAGGATTTTACTGAATTTGGACGAATACAGATTGGGGACCTAGGCGTTTCGTCACGGGACGTCGTCTTTGCCATTACGGAGGGCGGCGAGACCTCGTTTGTGATCGGCACGGCATGGAAGGCGCTCGAGGCTGGGGCAAAGGTCTATTTTGTTTATAACAACCCGGACGACGTGTTGTGCGAGACGGTGAAGCGAAGCGCGGAGGTGATTCAGGAGCCGCGAATCGAGAAGATCAAACTCACCAGCCGGCCGATGTCGATTACTGGCTCGACCATGATGCAGGCGACGACGATTCATCTTTGCGTGTTGATGACGGTATTGGACATGGCCCTGCGCGATCTGCTTAGCACGATTGAGCCTGGCGGCCCGCGCGCCGTGGAATCCGCCTCCGTGCCGCGGCAGTTCCTTGAGGCACTAGTCCAGGCACACGCCGGCTTGAAGGCCCCGGAGTTCCTTTCCCAGCTTGGGGGCCTGGTGGCTCTGGAAGAATCGGTTTATCGCGCAGGGCACAAGAACAGCTATTTCGCGGACCAGTTCGGCATCGATGTGCTTACCGACACCACGGAACGTTCTCCAACTTATTGCACCCCTCCGTTCCGCAAGTTTGACGATGTTCGCGCTACCGAGTCGTGGGCGTTTCTGTTCGTGCCCGCCG
>JBJKSV010000890.1:0-9398 GCA_046703605.1 Limisphaerales bacterium | reverse complement strand
GCGCTCGTTTGTGCTTGGCCGCACGCAGCTCTTCCTGCTTGAACTTGAGATAGCCTTTGGACAGCGGCAGGCCCCACCGGGCGGCAAATGTCACGGGGTTGCCCAGCACGCCGGGAAACAATTCCTCGCAGGCGTAGGCCTCTTCGAGTCTCCTGACCATCTCTGCCTTAGTCATGCTGACAGTATGCTCGCGAGTGCGTGGAAAATCAAGACCGGCCAAGGGCTTTCTGCCGGAACTGGAGCCGGCAGAATTCCAACGACTCCTTTTGAATGAAGAAATGGTCCTTCACCGCGGGAAGACGGCAGGTCTTCGCATAGAAGGGAGCGGAGTGGGCCGTCGCTTCTCCCCAAATGACGCCGATGTTCAGCGACCCAGCGAGTTCCGCCAAGCCGTAGAGAAGCCCCGCGCCCACACCCCGGACACGCGGCCCAGCGCCGCCGACGATCGCAGGATGGACGGATAGGAATTCGAGTATCAGATGGTGACAATAGGTGCGGCGGCATTGGGCGAGGCCGAGGATTCCGGACCGCCGGAACCAGTCGGCCCGGACGACCAACAGCACTGAAACTTCCGCTTGCGGTTCTTGGGCAACGATCGCCTGGAAATCCTCAAGGCTGGCGGCGGTAGCGATGCTTTGCCGATAGTAGCGCCAGCGCTTAGACGCCAGGCGAGCGAATTCGACGCTGTCGCGAACACCGGCACGCAACTCCGCTTCGGTGGGAACTCGCCAGCGGCTAACCGCCCTCAGGTCGCTTTCGCCACCAAATGCGAGTTCGACGGGCTGTGGCTCCCGGTCAACGAGAACTTGGAATTGCATAGGTTGCCTTCAACTGTTCAAGACGTGCCGCACCGTGGGCACCACCACAACCGACCTAACTGCTTAGACCACGCGCTATTTTTGGAGCCGGAAATACTGGGCCGGGCCTGTGTTCGTCACGGTGAACGGGCTGCTGACCACCGGGCCGGACGGCCCGGAGATGGGTGTCCATGGGCCCGTTAACTGGCTGGCGCTTTCCAGGGTGAAGCCGCCGCGGCTCCAGTTCAAGGTAGCGATCCCGTTCGAGGAGGTCATGCTCAGGCGCGGGCTCACGTCATACGGCTCGGTATAGCCCAGGGCGAGGCCAAAAGTGATGTCGGGGCTGGCGGCATTGTAGTTGTGGACTTCGGCGGCGAGGACATTGTCACCGGCCACCAGGTTGGTCATGGCATCGCCTGTAATGAAGACGTAGTCTGGGCAGGTCGCGTCTCCGCCGCAGGCGTAAGCCGGCGCCAGCGTCGAGTTATAGATCGGCGTCGGAGGCGCAGGCATGCGCAGACGATAAACCTCCACCCCGTTTAGGTAAAAGACCGCCGCGTCATCAATATAATCGGTAATCACCAGCGAAGCGCCCCGCAGGCTGTTGGTAAAGTTGAAGTGTGTGCGGAAGTAGTAGGTGATATAGGGATAGCCGGTCGCCGGATTGTAGGGCATTTCGGTGTTCATCGGGACGGGGATGGCCGGATTGGCAAAGCCTCGCGTGTCCACCCAAAGCAGGCCCGGTCCCGACCCTATCCAGTTGGAATCGTCGTAGCCCCGCGCGGTCCAGTCCACGCCGTCGAGGTCGTCGTCCGTATAGGTCCACGTGTTGGTGAGAGCGAATATCGCGTTGGTCGTGGCGTAGTTGGTGGTCGTGAAGTAGAAAGGATCGGATTCGTGTGTAGTGGCGGCGTCGCCAGAAACCGCGGAGAAATAATACTCAGTATTAGGCGTAAGGCCGGTAAGGAGAACAGCGTGATTGGTCACCATTTCCGGCAGGAGATCGGTCTGGAGGTCCAGACTGGTTGTCAGTCCGTATTTGACCTGCGATGTCGCCGGAGCCGTCGTGGTCCAGGTGATGGTGGCGGTGGTGTCATCCGGCTGAGCGTTGATGCCATTGAAAAATCCAGGCAACGGCTTGGCATAAAGACCGAAGTTGCAGCCGACATAGCGGTCATGACCGTACTGAGCCATGTCGCTGGAATGGTTCAGGGGTATCGGCCTGCCGGTGCTGTCGGCCATGTAGAGCGCGGTGGATCCCCCGCCGTCCATGTTGACAGCGTTCCAGGCGCCGAACTGCATGATCCAATAGGCGGTTTCCGTGTCCAGCGCATCATCGCTGTAGCCGGGCTGCCGCCCGTCGATCGTCATCATGTAAAAATAGCGCGCGTCCTGGGACAAACCGAAAGCGGTGCGCGGCTGGGGTTGGTGGTTCCAACTGTCAGGGTAGGCGTTGATGACCGCCGTGCCGAGGTTCACGCCGTTGGAGACGATGGGATAGTAGCCGGTGACGGCGGTGTAGATTCCCGTCGTGTTGGTGCCCGGCGGTCGATTGGCAAAGATGAAGCTGCACTGGTTGTTCGTCGTGAACAGGATGGCGCAATAGCGCGCATGATCGCCGACGGCCAGAGCGCGGGATGTATCGGCGCTACTCTGTGGTGAAACCACCGTTCCGTCCGATATCAGCAGGCCCTCGACATCGGCGGAAATGCCCTCGGCGCTTGGCACCTCCGGATTAAAATAATTCGCGTCCGACGCCACTTGGAGATGGTTCTGCTGGAGGAAGTGCATGGTGGTCTGGGTTGTCGTTTCCCGCGACTCCAGCAACGGGTTGGACGCCGCAGGCGTCGCGAAAAACCGCATATCCGGGTCGGTCAGGTCCACCCGAACACAGCGCACGACCTGCAACCGGGGAAAGTTGCCAGCAATGCCCGGGGTATTCGTGCCGCGCGCCAGATCGACCCCTTTAAAGATAGGTTCCCACGGACCCGGCGTCGGCCCGGCCAAGGCCGAACCGCAGAGCCAGCTTAGTAATACGGCCCCGGCCAGGGCGTTGATGAGCGGCGCCCGTCTGCGGCGCCCAGCAGGCGAAACAGCCTGGGACAGCGGCCCCACAGAGCGCGCCCCAAGGCATTTTTCATTAGGCATTGGGCATTTATCATTGGTCATGGGTGCGGCTCGCAACAGGCTCAGAATGCCTCGGGCGTAGATTAGATTCCGCGCTGAAGATGGATTTGCCGAGCGTGCCGAGCGTCCTCCCGGCGTGGGGCTTGCCGCAATGCCAAAATGACCAATGCGTAATGCCCAATGCTCAATGGGTTTGTTATCCGATCCGGGGCCACCGGGCGAAGCACTGCCGGCGGCTACGCAAACAGGGGCCTGGGGCTGCCCCTCGCTGGGGGAGTTATTTCGGACTGTATTGGTACTCATAGCCTTCGATTGGGTCTTGGGTGTAGGCGGGATCGTAACCGTCATAGTAGATCTTTGTAAAACTCACATGGCCATCGACAAAGCCGACCATGCTCTGGGCGTCACAATAGAAGGGACTGTTGCTCCGGCCCGTCTTGCTGTTGTGCCAAGACAGAGGGGCATGCGCCGTCCATTCCATGACCAGGAGTGTCTTTTTTGGGTGACGCACGCTCGAGAGGGGCATGCCCGCGATGCTCGGCAAGCCAGGCAAGGTCACTCCATTGAAGACATAACTGCTGAAGTCGAATCTCGGGGTATTATGAAAGGGCGCGGGGTCTGAGTAGCCGCGATCATTCGGGCAGGCAAAGACCTTGTCCTTGGCCGAGGATGGGCCTGAGCAACCGGCAAAGCGTTTGACCTGCTCTTTGTACCACCACCACAGCGGGCCGGGCGCATTGGGCGAGGGGCCAGGCAGAACCCCGCCATTCTGAGCGCAAAACTCGAGGACGGCTTTATTGACCTGGCCTAAATTTGCCGTGCATTGCGCCAGCCTGCTTGAGCGCTTCACATGCTCCAGGTGCGCAACAAGGATGGCCAGCAGAACAGAAATTACCGCTATTATCGCCAGGAGGTCGGTCATCGTGAAGGCCTGCCCGGGCCGGCATAACGAAGGTGACGCCTTGGTTCTCATGGGGCTGTGGAAGACGGTAATTGGTCCAGGTTTGCCGATGTAACCGTCACGAAAGTGCGTTGGGAACGACCGCTCCAATCCCCAGGCGTGATGCGCGCTCCGCTCAAGCCGCTCCGCTCCACAACAGCCGCCTTCAGCACACCTGCCCTCAGGAATGGACGCAAATCCACCTCCTCGGCCATCCTTCCGGGGCAGAAAGCAATGATGGCAGGTTTAATGTTGCCCAACTGAATCCATTGCGCCTCAGAGAGCAGCGGCGGCCCCATGAACGAAACCACAACGCTCCCGGCGGGGGTGTCTCGCACAATTTGGCAGAAGTCGCCCGCGGGCACTCGAACGGGCCGGAGCGGGTCCACTTGCAAGGCGAGAACGGCATGCACCTTGGCGTGTCCGGCGCGGAGGGTCCTGCGGAAACTGGCCATCTGAATATCGGTGGCGGGGTTCTTGAAGGCGCGGGTGTCACGGGTAATGACTGTGATCTCGCCCCCAGGCTGGAGTAACGCCAATGCCTGCTTGGCCATCATCACGCCGCCCGCCTCGTGAATCGCCCGGTCCACCGGAGGACCGAACAATCCGCCCGAAACCGTAACGTAAATGTTCGCGAAAGCGCCCAGCGTCACCGCCGCCGCCAACGTTGCGGTAATCTTGCTATCCCGCATGGCTCAGCCTCGAACTGCGCCCTCGACAGAGGGATCGGCCTCTCAACCTCAGCGAAACCTGGTGCATCCTGGGCCTGTCAGAAAATGCCTCGCGGCTTGGAGAAGATGACATTGGTGGTGCCGGTGGAGAGCAGGAGAGTAATCTGGTCCCGGAGCATCGGTGTCGTCGTTCTATGCGCGCTGCCGTCGCCCATGACCAAGTCTCCAGCATTCACATGCATGGTCCGGTCCCAAGCGGCGTCGATGGAAGTCCCCAGGTAAATCCCCCACGACGGGTCGAGGCCACCTCCGCCCCCGATCACGTTGCGGTCCCCGGCCACGATGTCTTTGGTGCGCGAGCCGCTCGTGCTCTTCACGAAGAAATAGCTGACGTTTACATCTCCGCGCATCGTGGCCCAGTTCGTAGCCGCCCATTTGTGGTCGATATCCAAGGGGCAAACCAGGATCTGTGTGTCGCGAAACTCATTCGAGCAGACCCTGAAGTTATCCGTCCAATCGAAGGCATCCTGGCTGCCGCCGAGATTTGTCGCCACATTCCACGGATACTTATCGCCCTCGTCCCCCGCCCACATGCGAAATCCCAGGCCAATCTGCTTAAGGTTGTTGATGCAGGTAATCTCCTTGGCCTTCTTTTTCGCATGGGCCAGGGCCGGAAGCAGCATGCTGGCGAGCAGGGCAATAATGGCAATGACAACGAGCAGTTCGATTAGAGTGAAGGCTAACGCGTTGCGTTTCTGTTTCATATTCAGCACTTGGCGACGTCGGCCACCCTGCCCACGTTCGCCGCGGGAACAATGCGCATTCTCTCTAATTCGCGCATACGAGTCAAGCAGAGTTCTCGCACCGCGATGGCAGGATGCCAGAGACCATCGCTCGGCGCAGCAGCACGGGGGCGCCAACATCCACCCTCAAGCGCACAGGCTGCTTGGATGCTCGCGGCATTGTTGCACTTCCACCGTCACGTGAACCAATTCTTCGTGTAACTTCAGCATCGACCGGTATTCCTTGGGCGTCTTGGGGCGGTGTGCGACCACGCTGACGATGGCTGCAAACTTGCCCACTCCCGCTTGCCAGATATGCAGGTCAGTGATTTTTGAATCGCCGTCGCTTTCGATGCCCTCACGGATCACCAGTGGCAAATCCGAACCCGCCGGGACCCGGTCTAACAGAATCGAACCGGTGTCGCGGAGCAGGGTGTAAGCCCACGATAAAATCACAACGGTGCCAACCAAACCCATGGCCGGATCGAGCCAGACCCAGCCTAAAAAATAGCCCGCACTCAATGCGAGCACCGCTCCCAATGCCGTAAATGTATCTGCCAACACGTGGATGTAGGCTGCCTTCAGGTTTACATCCTGACGATTCTCGTGCGAGGGGCCATGGTCATGACCATGACGAGGCTCGTCCTTCAACATGAACGCGCTGAGGAGATTCACGAACAATCCGACCACTGCGATAATAATCGCCTCACGAAAATGAATCACTTGCGGCACGAGTAACCGGTCGATGGAGTCTGCTGCGATAACCACCGCGATGATTGATAGAACAATCGCGCTGGTGAATGCGCCCAATACCCCGACTTTGCCCGTTCCGAAAGTAAACCGGGCATCCTTCGCATGGCGGCGCCCATAGGAATAGGCCACGGCGGCGAGCACGAAGGCGGCGACGTGTGTTCCCATGTGCCAACCGTCGGCAACCAGGGCCATCGAGCGAAAAAAATACCCGGCCACGATCTCGACCAACATCATCCCAGCGGTTAATGCGACCACTCTACGAGTGCGTTTCTCGGCGGATGAAGTGTCGCCGGAAAAATTATGTTCGTGTTGCCAAATCGAAATGTCCGTGGTGTGCATTGAAAACCTTCGAGCTTCTGCCTTACCTGCGCAATCATCTTTTTCCCAGATCCCGGTTTGGCCTCATCCGATGCCAACTCGAGCTCGGATTTTGACCCGGTTGCACTCTGCTGGCCTCGTGGAGGTTCGTTCCCAGCGAACTCGACGTGCGCGCCAGATAAGCGAGAGCGTTTAGGGCCAGGTCGCGCGCGAGATCGGGTGAATCCAGGCTTGCCACCAGCCGAGAGCGCCGCCGTCCTCAGAATATGGCCCGCGCAGGATTATCTGCCAGGCGTCCCCTCCAAAACGCCCGCTACGCGCTGGGCCTCCGCTTCGCTTTTATATTGCAAAGCCAGGCCTGTCTCCTTGTAGGTTCCGCTGATCACGCCGCTTCCAACGACACGACCTGCCGCATCCTGAATCTTGACCTGGTTCCCAAGGTTCTCGACCGCCATCGTCCTGGCCTGTTTCTGGGTCTTGCCGCGAAACTCAAGCAAAACAAAAGCTGCATCTCTGGACTTATCCGTCTCAACACGCACCGATTTGGAATCGACATTTTGCGGCGTCAAAACCAGGGGCACACGACCCTTGCCTCTGATGTGCAACTGTAACCTCGATCTCGCCGCCACCTGGTCTCCGTGCTTTACCACGATAGTGCAAAACGCCACGCCGCTCTCCTCAGGATAGGGCCACGACACATCGACACTCACGTTGTCTTCATTCTGATAGCCGGGATTTGTCCGCGCCAGGCCCTGGTAGAGAGACGCCGGACATCCCATGCCCGACAGAAGCCTCGGTTTGGCAACTAACCTCTCGACCGTCTTTCCATCCTGCCGGACCAGACGGGAAACGCGCACGTCCACCCGGTATTGGCCGCTATCCGGTAGAGGCGTTATCGTGGCCTCTGTTGAATACGAGGCGGCATCCGCACCGATTGACAGAGCAGCAGCGGCTGCGATGATGAGTCCCAGGGGTTGTTTCATAGTGAGTTGTCTAACACCTCATGTTTGAAAAAGTTGCTGCTCGCCCAGTTCGGGCACGAGATCAGGCGACCAGCGGCTGGCTATTTGCGGGATGGGATTTATGAACTGCGCGCCAAGCAGGCCCACGTCCAATATCGGCTTCTTTATTTCTTCCACGGGCAGCAGGTCGCCGTCCTGGCACACAGCCTGACCAAGGAGGACAAGGTCCCTGATATGGCCGGCGAGAGTCCCGAACTGGGGCGGCTCACCGAGGAAGCGCGGGTCAACGCGGCTGTCGCCCAACTCATTTACGCCGCGCGCTTGAAATATGACAATCCCATTGACGGACCCTGTGCGGGGCGCGAGCGGGGCCAATGGCCTCGTGCGGAATCGAACCGCGTGCGGATCACCGTAATGATTGGACGAATCCGGCGAATCCCGTCACGAATTCCCTTAGCTTCTTCCGCACTCCCTCATCCACGAGGCGGCCTTCGGCGTCAAACGCCCCTGCGGCGCGCGATACGAGCAAGCGTCCGCCAAACCACGGGCGCGTTTCGAGAGTGCGCAATACCGCCAGCCAGGCGTCTTGCGCCAGCAGTGTTCCGAACCCTCCGGGCGATGCCCCGATGACGGCGACGGGCCTGCCCGTGAAGACGGGCCGCGGTCCGTCCTCAATGCGCGAGAGCCAGTCAATCGCGTTCTTGAGCGGCCCAGGAATGGAATTGTTGTATTCCGGTGTTGAGAGCAACAGGCCGTCGGCATTGGCGATGACGTCCCCCAGCTCGCGTACGGGAGCGGGAATCCCGCCGGAAGCCTCCGCGTCTCCGTCATAGAGCGGGATGCCGTGGATGGTTTTGACCAGCAGTTGGGTGCCCCCTGGCATGAGGCCGGCCGCCGCGCGCAGCAGTGCCGTGTTAAACGAGCCAGTCCGGAGGCTGCCAGAAAGTCCGATAATGGTTGTCATTTCCTTTTAGCTTGAGCTTCAGGCTGCGTGCGACCCGTCACAGAACGGCTTGTTGCTCGACATCCCGCACCGGCACAGCGTCACCCGGTTCCGAACCTCGTAGGCCCTGCCATCGGCGGCAACCACCGGAATACCGCCGCGCACCCAGATGGGCCCGGCCACCTTCTTTTCCGTATCCTCGATGAGGCCGAGCGATGGTTCGAAGTTTGGCTCGATGGCCTTGCCCGTCTTTCGGTCCCAAGCCACCAGCCGCCCGGCCGGGCAATGCCCCGCTTCATATTCCACGATCTTCCGCGCCTCCGGATCATCCGTCCGTTCCACCAGATTCCAGATCCGGCCTTTCGGGTCGCAGAAGCGGGCAAAGGCGCACAGGCCTTCCGCATCGGTGAGCCGTACCGCTGGCCCTTCAATCGTCTCCGCCTGCCTAAGGTAAGCCTCCCGGCTGGCCGTCTCCGTCCCGTCGAATGAAGCCTTCTTGTGCGTGCCGTCGCAGAACGGCTTGCTCCCGGACTGGCCGCAGCGGCAGAGCGCATACTGAGCCTGCGCGGGATACTTCTTCCCTTCCCGATAATCTAGCGACTCGCCCTCCGAGTTCGTGACAATCCATTGCTCGCTCAGCGGCAAGCCTCCGCTCACCCAATAAGGTCCGTCCTTTAGGACCTGGATCTTCCCGGCTGTGGTTTCGCCGCTGTTCATTGCTCCTCCTTTTCAGTTTGCTCGGGCGCCGCTTTTGCCGGTATCGGCACGGTGTCCTTGCTCCGGCTCCGAACGGGTACGCTATTCATATTTGTGCTTTCGTGCTGTTTGCTGGCCTGCAACGGGATAATCCTCATTCTCGCCCATCCCGGGGGCAGAAGCAAGCGCTCTTCCGCCCCGCCGCCAAGCTCCAGGGGCAACACCGATTTCGCGGGTGAAGGCGCGGGAAAAGGTGAATTCGGATTCGTAGCCCACGCCCTCGGCGACTTGGGCGATGGTGTCAGCGGATTCGCGCAGCCGCTGGCCGGCCACCAGCAGCGGGGGCAACGCCAACAGCAATGGATGCCGCCGCACCGCGGTCACCAAAAAGCCGCATACAAAGTGATGG
>JBJKSV010000889.1:0-7411 GCA_046703605.1 Limisphaerales bacterium | reverse complement strand
GCCAGGCTCCCTGGAGCTGTGCCAAATCCGAAATCCAAATTCAGCAGTGGCGGGAGGTACCGCCGGGATGCGCCCACGGCGGCATGCCCTTGCGCGATGGGGGATCAAGTGGCAGCCTTGACGGCGCGCTTACTGTGTGGATTGGAATCTGCTCCGGGCACGCAGGCCTGTCACGGTTGGCCTATAAAGTTTTAGAGAGATGGAAACGAGTTTGTGGATAGCACCGTTCGGCTTGTTGCTTGCGGCAATCGCCCTGGGACCGCTCTTCTTTTCGGAGTGGTGGTCTCGCCACTATGCAAAGGTGGCGCTCGGCCTAGGGGCGCTCGTACTGATATCCTACGTGGTGAAGGGCATCGTCGGGTCGCTGGAGACAACGCCCTCCGGCGCCGGTTTCTCCACCATGATGCATCATTTCCTCACGGCCCCCTCGCAGGAGCGGCTGATGCACACCGGGATCGAATACGTAAGTTTCATCTCCCTTATTGGGTCGTTGTTCGTGATTTCGGGCGGCATCCACATCAACGTCAAAGGAGAAGCAACGCCGGCGGCCAATGTCCTTTATCTTCTGATCGGCGCCCTGGTCTCCAACGTGCTGGGCACGACTGGCGCCTCGATGCTGATGATCCGCCCTTGGCTGCGGATGAACAAGTACCGGCTTACGGCACACCATGTTGTCTTCTTCATCTTTATCGTTGCCAATGTCGGCGGTTGCCTGACTCCGGTGGGCGACCCGCCCCTGTTTTTAGGTTACCTCAAGGGCGTGCCCTTCTGGTGGGTGGCGGAGCACTGCTGGTCGGCCTGGTTGGTGGGCGTCGGCGCCTTATTGGCGACTTTTTACACGCTTGACCGGCTGAATTTCAGGCGGGCGCCTAAGCACGTGCGCGAGGTGGAGACAGCGCACGAACAGTGGCAGTTTCAGGGCTTGGCCAATCTCTTCTTCTTGGGGGTTGTCCTGGTTGCAGTCTTCATCAATCGGCCATTATTTCTTCGCGAGGCGATCATGGTGGCGGCCTCCGCGGCCTCCTATTTCACCACGCAGCGTTCTGTACACGACGCCAACAATTTCAACTTTCATCCCATAAAGGAGGTGGTAATCCTCTTTGCGGGCATTTTTGCCACCATGATCCCAGCCCTGGAATGGCTGGAAGCTAGCGCCTCGCGTTTTGGCCATCCTACGCCGACCCTCTTTTTTTGGGCCAGCGGCAGCCTTTCCAGTGTGCTTGACAACGCACCGACTTACTTGAGCTTCCTCAGCGCCCAAATCGGCGCGCTGGCCAAACCCGACACCACCGCCGCGGTCCTGGCTTATTTGAAGCTGCATGGCTCAAACCTGAGTGCCATCGCCACCGGCCCTTATAGCGTTCAAATCTCCCAAGCCGTGGCCGCTCTCAAGAAGTACCATCCAGACGAACTCATGGGGGCCGGACTCACGCCCGAGCACGTCGAGATGGCGCTGGTGCTGGCAAATCCGATTTATCTCAAGGCCATTAGCATCGCCTCGGTCTTCTTCGGCGCAAACACCTACATCGGCAATGGCCCGAATTTTCTCGTCAAATCAATTGCCGAGCACCAGAAGGCCCGCATACCCGGCTTTCTCGGTTACATCGTCAAATTCACCCTCCCCTTCCTCGTGCCGACACTGGCGATCACGTGGTGGCTGTTCTTTCGATGAAACGACTGAAGACTTGGGATTTTAGATCTGCGATTTGGCAGCCGCCCCCCGCCTTCTGACCTCTGGTGAATAAATGCCTTCCTGAGCAAATTAGAACACCCAATCCTTAGACCGGCATCCCGTAGAGGTTGGGTGTAACCTGCGCAAATGGCTGAAATTCCACGAGGTCCGTCATGCGTGCGGCAGATGGCATCTGAAGTGCTGTTCGCATGGCTGGAGCCGGCTCACCACCGTGGTTGGTGCAACGCTGGCGGGTAACAGCAACAGGCACGTTTATGGCAACACAATTTGCGCAGATCATCGCCGCCGCAGCGGCGCTCGTGGCCGGTGGAACCATCGGCGCTGGCTTCGGTGTGATCCAGGAGGCGGCGCGCCGCCGCAACGAACGCCTGCAGGCAGCGGGCAGATTGACTAACGGCTGGGCCGTGATGCCGGCATCGGGCAAGCGCGTCGCGTTTCTCTTGATCGCGCTCGTTCTGGTCCAAATCTTCTGTCCGCTCCTCTTCAGCAATGACACCAAATGGTGGGTCTCTGGCGGCGTGGCGGTCGGCTACGGCTTCGCGCTGGCCATGGACTTGCGACGGAGGCTGTTGCACCACCGCCACGGCCCGCACTGAAGCTTGGCTCGGGATTCGACCCGTCCGATCAGTCCGATCTGTCGGGTGCGTCCGCGCTTATTTGATGAACTGCTCAACTTCCCCATCCATCCATCCACCAATTCATTAATCACTTTAGAGCGGCTGCCTTCCCGCGTAACCAGCGTCCAGGTCGTGCCAGAATTGGATGTCGGCTTCAGTCTTTTCCCAGCACAGAAATACTTCTTTGCCATCTCGAATGGAGGGGAAATCGACCAAGCCGCGGTCGAGGTCCTTGATCCGAATATCGCGCTTATAGAACTCCCAGAGCAGGGAACGGATATCGGCCAGCAACCGCACCCAATGGTTCACCTTGGCGCCGCCGGCGTCGCAGCCGGGCTTCATAAGACGAGCCAGCGCCTCATCCGCGCTTTCGAGTTCTGAACGAAGCCGCGTTAGCCCCTCCAGCCATTGCCTGATGCGTGGCAGGAGCGCTCTCGCTTCATCCGGGGAGTAGTGCTTGCGGAACTCGTAGGCCATGGGTCTCTTGGGAGGTCGTCTGCGTCATTTGGGAGACAGGGCGTTGATCTTCTCGCGGATCTCGTTGTTGGGCTGGAGTGATAGCGACTTGAGCCAGGCGGCGCGGGCCTTTGCCGGTTCCTTAAGCGCGGAATAGACATCCCCCAGATGCCCGTAAACTTCGGCATCCGGCTGCTCCAGAAGCTCCACCGCCTTCAGAATATAGGGCAAAGCCTCTTGTGGTTTCTTAAGTTGATAGAGCACCCACCCCAGGCTATCGAGGTAGGCTGCGTTCTTCGGCTCCGCCTTCAGGGCCTTTTCGATCAACTTCCGTGCCTGTTCCAGCTTGATTCCATGTTCGGCCCACATATAGCCGAGATAGTTCATGGCCTCGGTGAAGTCCGGGGCGATGGTCAGGGACTTCTCTAGAAAGGTTTCGGCCTGGTTGTACTCCCCGGCCTGCTCGTACGCGGCGCCAACCTGGAAATAAAAGAACTGGTCCAGCCGGCTTGGGTCCGTCGCCTTGGCGATAACCTCTGCCGCCGTGTAATGCCGGAGGGCCTCCTTAAATGCCTTTTGCCGGCCATCGGCGGTGCCCGTAAGGAATTCAAGCACGAAGTTCGAGGAAAACTTCTCACGCGCCTTTTGCAGCGTCTCCAGCGCATCGCGGGCCTTATTGAGACTAATCTCTACGCTGGCCAGGTCATAGTAGGCCTGCTCGTCGTTCGGTTCGAGCAGGACCGCCTTGCGGAGGTAATCCGCCGCCGGGACGAGTTGGTTGCCGGCGCAGCAAAGTTTGCCCAGGAGATAATAAACTTGAGGATTGGTCGGATCGTCGCGCGCAAGGGCTTGAAGCTGGGTTATGGCCCGCTGAGGATTCTTGCTGCGCAGGTAAATGGCCGTGAGCCGGGCGCGCACCGGGTCGCGGATCACTGGCACGTCGGGCAGCTCCTTGAGCAATTCCAGATACATAAGCGCCGCCTTTTCGGATTCCCCCAGCGAATTGTAGGCGTCGGCCAGCCTGAGCCGCAGAGAAGGCTCGCTGGTCTTGAACTGCTCGACGCGTTGCAGCGCCTCCATGGCGTTTGCATGAATCGCTTCGGGGCGGGCAACATCGGGGAACTGAAGCCGGAGACTGGCGTAAAGCGGGACCAGGCGCAGCAGGAACAGCGCATCGACTCCCGGTTCGTGGGCGGCTTTATCCAGCAAATCCAAGGCTTGGCGCGCTTTTCTCTCCTGGATGTAGAGCAGAAAAAGGTTCTGATAACCGCTGAACTCCCCCGGCGACTTCCTGATGGCGGTTTGATCCGCCGCCATCGCTCTTTCTTTGTGGTTGAGGCGTGCCTCGATCGCGCCTAGACGCGCATAAACCAGCCCGGAAGCCCCTGGTTGCGCCGCGGCCTGACGGACAATTTCCAGGGCCTTGCCGGGCTCGTTGGCTATGAGAAGCCTGCGGGAAACCTCCAAAACCAGGTCTGCCTCGCCTGGGTCCAGCCTGGCTGCCTCGTAATAGTCTTCCAGCGCGGACACCGGCTCATCATCCATCTCGTGAATGATGCCCGCCCCGTAATGGGCGTGGGCCGCCGCAAGCCTGTGAAGGGCGGCGTCACTGCTCTCCGCGCTGCGGTCGGATTTCGGAGGCGCGATGCTTGCCGCCTCACCCGCCGCCAAGACGCGCGAGGCGCTCGACCTGCAGCCCAGGGCCACGGCACACCCCATGGCCATAATCGTGACTCGAATCCATTGACGGTGTCCCATACCAGATAGACTACCTCCTCACCCCCGCCTTTTCCAGGAGGGCGCACGCCAGCCGATGAGTCAACGCCTCGGACAAGCCGGGGGCTTACTTCTGCCAGGTGCGCTTCTTATGGCGATGCGCGCGCAGCTTCTTGCGGCGTTTATGCTTGTTAATCTTTGTTTTCCTGCGTTTCTTCAGTGAACCCATAATGTGTCAGTTCGTGCCGTCCTAAAATCGATTTCAATTCAGCCCGGTTATGGTGCTGGATGAACCCGCCGCCGTCAAGTGCCACCTAAAACACCACCTTGTTGAGCGGGTATTCGATAATCCCCTCTGCCCCGGCGGCCTTCAGGGCGGGAATCAATTCTCTCACCACGTGCTCGTCAATCACCGTCTCCACTGCAACCCACCCCTCCTGGCTCAGGTGCGAGATAGTGGGATTCCGTAACGCGGGCAAGCTCTCCAGCAGATGGGCCATGTTCTTTTCCGCAATATTCATCTTGAGTCCCACCTTGGCCTCCGCCTCCAATGCCCCGCTGAGCAGTAACGCCATCGTCTCGATCTTGCGCCGCTTCCAGGAGTCTTTCCACGTGGTATGATTCGCAATGAGCCGCGGAGTTGAATAGAGCAGCGTATCGACGATTCGCAGCTTGTTTGCCCGCAGCGACGAACCCGTCTCGGTTATCTCCACGATGGCATCCACCAATTCATGCGCCTTGACCTCTGTCGCCCCCCATGAGAATTCCACTTCGGCCTTGACCTTGTGCCGCCTGAGGTATTTGCGCGTGAGGTTCACTACTTCGGTGGCAATGCGCTTCCCTTGGAGGTCCTTCACCGATTTAATGGCGGACTGTTCCGGTACGGCCAACACCCACCGGGCCGGTTGACGGGTGGCCTTGCTGAACAGGAACTCGCCCACCTCATGCACCTTGGAACCGTTTTCCTGGATCCAGTCGTAGCCGGTAATGCCGCAATCCAGGTATCCATGCTCGACATACCGGCTGATCTCCTGCGCCCGAATCATGCGAATCTCTAATTCTTCGTCATCGACGTAAGGAAGATAGGAACGGCTGCTGACCGAGATGTTGTAGCCGGCCTTGGCCAGCTTTTCGATCGTGGCTTCCTGCAGGCTGCCCTTGGGCAAACCAAACCGCAAAATATGTTTACTGCTCATTATTTATGATTTCTGCTGCTCTTATGCGCGCGATGCCGCCTCGCCCCCGATTCGGACGCGCCGGCCCTCCAGGCGCACCCGGCTCTGTGCGATGGCCGCGATGCACCTCGGATAAAGTGTGTGCTCGGCCTCGTGAAGACGCTCCAAAAGTGTCTCCGGAGTGTCATCCTCAAGCACCGGCACGGCCTGCTGGCCCAGGATCGGCCCGGAATCGACTCCCGCATCGACAAAATGCACCGTGCATCCGGTCACCTTCACCCCCGCCTCCAGCGCCTGCCGCCACGCCTCCAAACCCGGAAACGCAGGCAGCAGGGACGGGTGAATATTTACTATGCGCCCCTCGAAGGCCCGAAGGAACTCACCTTTCAAAACTCGCATGAAACCGGCCAGCGCCACCAAATCGACCGAGGCCGCGCGCAACGTCTCGATGTACGCAACCTCCGCCTCTTCGTCAAGCTTTGTCCGAAACCGGCCAGGCGGGATGAAGCGCGCCGGGATGCCCAGGCGCCCAGCCCGTTCCAGAATGCCCGCCCCGGCGACATCGCTCACGACGATACCCACCTGCGCGGGTATCGCTCCGGAGACGCACGCATCGGCTATGGCCTGAAAATTCGTGCCCGTGCCCGAACCCAGAACGCCAATCTTGAATTTGCTCTCACTGCCCACCCACCTTTCTTACAAGGCCGCTGCCACCTTGCCAAGCTTTACCTGCGCAAGGACCCACTGTCCAGCGCCCTGCCTGCTCCCCTCTACACATCTCTACACGTACAGCGCCGCTTGCAGCTCTCGAACCATTATCCCCATAATGGGATACCGCCGGCCCGGATCGGTCTGGAGGCAGCGCAGGATGATCTTCTCCAGCTTAAGGGGCACGTCTGGATTAAGCTCGCGCGGTTCGACAAACTCGCTCCGGTCCACTTGTCTCCTGAGAATCTCGGCCGGAGTCTCGCCGGGAAACGGTTTCTGGCTGGTGAGCAGTTCGTAGGCGGCCACTCCGAAGGAGAACATATCGACCTGCTGGGAAATCGGCTGGCCAAGCAACTGCTCGGGCGCCATATAGGCGGGGGTGCCGGGATTTTTTTTGGAGAGCTTGGCAGGCTTTTCCGGGATCGGTTGAGCTAAATCAAAATCGACCAGGCGGACACCGGCGTTGGGGGTAACCAGGACATTCTCGGGTTTGAAATCCAGGTGCATAAAGCCGTTGTCGTGCATGTGTTCGAGAGCCAGGGCCATGTCGATCAGAATTTGGGCGACGTTCTCCAGCAATACAGGGTCATGGCGCGCATAAAGGGTTTTCAGGTTGGATGCCTCTATATACTCCATGAGCAGGTAAGGACGTCCCTTGATCTTCCCATGCTCGACGTATCCGATAATTCCCTGGTGGTCGCCAATCCGCTGCAGGATTTCGCAACCTCGCCAAAATCGCCGGCGCGCCAGGAAATTATGCCGAAGCCGCTCGTGGAGCCGGCGCAAGGCGTACGGCTTGTTCTTCTCGTCGGTGGCCAGCCAAATATCGGCCATTCCTCCGCTGTTAATCAGCTCCTGCAAGTAGAAGCGTCCAAACGGCCCTGGCAGAGGGGGCGAGTTTGCTCCTGTTTTTTCGACTGCGTCTAACACCAGGTCTATTTACCATGCCGCCGCGCCAATTGCCACCCCGTTTGCCGATTCACCTCAAGGCCGGCGGAGTCGGCGCATAAAACTTCAGGGTCAACCCGTCCATTCCGGCGCTCCCG
>JBJKSV010000888.1:0-4017 GCA_046703605.1 Limisphaerales bacterium | reverse complement strand
GGCCAAGGTTCCCTGCTGGTAGGCCATCTCCAGCAGTTCCTGGTAATCGGCGTCCGTCAGCACGCTCTGCGGGTGTACCGTGCTGGGGGTCATCAGTTTAACCAGGAGCAAGTTGATCCTTTGCGCTACCCGGCAGAGCGGGGCGCTGGCAACCACCACAAACAAAAGAGGACGCGCAATTCGGAGCGACCACTGCTCCGCCTGGCGCACGGCCATGGTCTTGGGCAGCACCTCGCAGCCGAAAAGCAGCAGCACCAGCAGCCCAGCCACCGTGCCCGCAAGGGGCCAGCGCCCCGTTATCGCCATCCACAGGGCCATGGCCAGCATTGCCGCCGTGGCGAAAGTATTGCCCAGAACCATCGTCGCCAACACATCCTCCGGGCTGGCCAGCAATCTCAACACCGTCCCGCCAGCTTGCGGGTCGCGCTCCGCCAGGTGGCGCGCCTGCCACTTGCTCAGCGAGAAAAGAGCGGTCTCCGCCAGGGCAAAACAAAAACTTGCCCCTCCGAATACCAGCACAGTCACCAGGGCGATTATCGGCGTGGCCGCCATATATCGAGCATGGAGGAAGAAGGGGGCAAAAGCAAGCCGGAAGCCGATTGAGCGCGCTGAAAAGCAGAAAGCAGGGTCACAAACTCGAGCGGCACTGAGATTTCGGATTTGAGAGTTGAGATTTCAGAGGAGGCCTTGAGCTTCGAGTATAGTCAAATGTGCCACACACGGTACTGTGTTCAGGCCTTGACCAAGCAGGAAGAGTTGGTCGTCGTGTCCAGCGTGTCCAGGGTGGCAGCTTGCGCATCGAAGCGGGTTCGTGTAGTGTGCATTGCACTATGAGCATCAATATCACGTTGACCAAACCTGCCTATGAGCGGCTCAAGAAGCTGAAGGAACCCGGCGAGAGTTTTTCGGAAATGGTCTTGCGGGAGCTGCCGGAACGGTTGGACACCTGCGGCGAGGTAGAAGATTATTTCGCCAAACACGGGGTTCCCAAGGCCAATCCAAAGCTGGAGCGAGCCATGCTGGCTGGCCGAGGCCGCCGCTCAAAACGCTCTCGGTTATGATTGCTGACACGACGTTCTTGTCAGACTTCCGGCGGGAGCGTGAGCGACGAGTGATCGGCCCCGCGAGAGGCTTCCTGGCTCGGCACCGCCGGCAACCGTTTTTTGTCACCGTCATCAGCGCGGGCGAGATTGCGGTCATTTTCGATTCCACCCCCCAGGCCCGCGCCTTTCTTGCGCCTTACCGGATTCTGCGCCTCACCCCGGAGGTGGCCTACGTCGCCGCGGGGTTGGATCGGGAATTAATGCGCACGGGAGATCGGCTGGGGGAAAACGATAACTGGATCGCGGGTTTTTGCCGTTACTATTCGCAGCCGCTGGTGAGCCGGGACGCGGGATTTGACCGCGTCCGAGGCTTGCGGCGCTTGGGTTATTGACCGGACCAGGATGAAGAGTGCGCATCCCGGAGGTACCCCGGCGCCGGTGCCGGCGGTGGTGTGAAGGCAAGGAGGCCAGGACTGGTGGACACGGACCGCGGATCGGCCCGGCCCGGTGCCCAAGATGGCTCGGAAGCTCAGAGTTCAGTGTCCCGCTGCCTTTTATCATGTTTGGCGGAGTCGAGTTTCGGATTTGGCACTGTCCGCGGTACTGGTAGGACCCGCCCCCTCAAAGCCGTGCTTGCCCCCTTGCCGGGTTTCGGCTAACAAACAGCCCCGTGATACGTCTTCAGCGTTGGCTGCTCATGCTGTCCCTGGCGGGGTGTCTTGGTCCGATGAACTCCATCGGCCAGATCGACCCCGTGAAACGCGAGCTCATCCAATTGGGCTATAACGCCGCCCTGGAGGGTCACCCGCCTCTCTCCGCTTACGCCTTTTTCTACCTGAACGAGCCGGACTTCGTAAGCACCAACATGGCCCTGCGCCTGGCTATCGCCCCAACCTACCTGGATTCAGAGTTGGGGTTCCGTCATCTGCTCGGCCCAAACACCGACCTGGGAATCGATTTGGCGGGAGGTGGCTTCGCGGATTCCTACGACGAAATCCGCCAAGGCACGTTTATTCCATCGGAATCTTTCGACGGCCATGGCGGCGAATTCGGTTTAAGCGTCTATCACCTCTTCAACCCGGGGCAAACAATTCCCCTTTATGGTGTATTGCGGGGCCTGGCCCATTACGCGACGTATTCCCGCAACAGCGACACGGCTGGCAACTTCGAACTGCCGCCCGATCACGAGACTTATTCGGTGCGCGCCGGCGTCCGCTGGGGCGGGCGCGAGCCGGTCCTTTTTCCGGCGTTCTCAATGGAATTGTCAGCCTGGTACGAGGGCCGGTTCCGGTCCACCTCGGCCACTTACGGCTTTGACGATCGCACGCTGGAACCGCAGTCGCACCTCTTTTGGGCACAGGCCGGTCTGGGCTATACCTTGCCCAAGCTTAAGCACAGCTTTCACGTGGACCTTACGGCGGGAACGAGTCTGGACGCCGACCGGTTTAGCGCCTATCGGCTAGGGGGGCTGTTGCCGTTGGTCTCCGAGTTCCCCCTCTCGCTGCCGGGCTATTATTACCAGGAAATCAGCGCCAAAGACTTTGTGCTGCTCAGCGGCAATTACATCATTCCCTTCGACCAACAGCAGCACTGGAACCTCGACCTGAGCGCCGCCACCGCATGGGTGAACTATCTGCCCGGACTGAGTCAGCCGGGAAACTGGCAAAGCGGGGTGGGCGCCGGCCTCCTGTATAAGGCGCGTTCGTGGCGGGTTGCCGTTGGGTATGGCTACGGTATCAACGCGATTCGCTCCCATGGCCGGGGGGCTGATAGCGTCGGCGTTCTGATGCAGTTCGACCTCGAGCAGGCCAAAGGCAACCTGTTCAGGCCCTCCCAACCCGGTCTGTGGCGCGGGATTGAGCGAATATTCGGCCTGTTTGGCGATTAGTTCGAATCTGCTTGCACTCTGGGCCGAGGGCTGGTTCATTGATGGCAGCCGCATGCGCATATGGCGGAATTGGCAGACGCGCTACTTTGAGGTGGTAGTGGGGTAACCCGTGCAGGTTCAAGTCCTGCTATGCGCACCACTCTTTGGCATTCTTGTTGCCCATGAAGACTGCGGCTTGGATGTCAAGACATGAAACCACTTTCTGAATGCCATCTCTATTGCTTTGTCGATACCTCGTTTCTGGGAGGGCGGTCTCCCGGGAGTGTGGCCCAAGAGCTTTGCGATGGCGGGGCGGACGTGGTTCAGCTTCGGGCCAAGGAATGTCCCATAGACGAGGTTCGGCGCCTGGCCGAGGCAATACTTCCGATAACGAGACGGGCGGGCGTCGGGTTGGTAATCAATGACCATTTCAGGCTTGCTGAAGAACTCGGCGCCGAGGTTTGCCATCTGGGTCAGGAGGACTTTTTTGGGGCGGGGCATAGTTCGGTTTCCGAAATTCGGGCGGCCAAATCAAAACCGCTTGTGGGCCTGAGCACGCATCGGCCCGAACAGGCGCACAGGGCGCTGGCGGCCGGGGCGGATTACATCGCCATCGGCCCGGTCTATGCCACCGGCACCAAACCCACCGCACGGCCAGTAACACTGGAGTATGTCCGCTGGGCCGCCGCAAACGTGAAAATCCCCTGGTTTGCCATCGGCGGAGTCACCCTCGATAATCTCGACGCCCTTTTGGAGGCAGGAGCGCGCCGAATCTGCGCGGTCTCCGCCATTCTGGCCTCTCCAGATGTCTCGGCGGCCTGCCGCAAACTCAAGGAACGCCTTTTGCGTTGCCAATGATCCTTCGAGCCGCTACCGTCCTCCGCTCGCAACCGGAATTCAGGCGACGCGGTCAGTCCTCAGCTTTTCCGTGGAGATTGGGAGTGGAATGGCGGAAGAAGGCGCGGGACTGATCCCGACGCCGGAACGGATTTGAGTGTGCTAACCCGAATAATTCATGCCACGAACAAAACGGCAGCGGTCTGTTGGTAGGGCGCGCAGTCCTCTGCGCGCCACCGGCACGATCGGCAGCATTCCGCGGTATCGCGG
>JBJKSV010000887.1:0-14158 GCA_046703605.1 Limisphaerales bacterium | reverse complement strand
CGGAAGCATCGCCGGATTCTGCGATGGTCGCTTGTCGCCGGACTGTTCGTCTCAGCCCTTCTGGCGGGCCTGCTTTACCTGTTAAACACCATGCTACGGCATCCATGAAACAACCGGTTTTCCAGGCCCTGGCCGAGGCTGCCCGTGCCAACGAGCCGGTGGCGCTAGGGGTCATTTCGGGCGTCAAAGGCTCCAGTCCGCAGAAGCTTGGCGCCAAGGCCCTTTTCTACCGGGACGGTCGGATTGTGGGCACCATGGGCGGGGGCTGCCTCGAGGCCGAGGTGCAGAGGCGAGCCATCCAGTCTCTGCGGACGGGTGAGGCGGTGTCTTTTGACCTGCTGCTGGACCACGATTTCGGCTGGGATGACGGCCTGATTTGCGGCGGAAAGGTCCAGGGCCTGATTCTCCCGAATGCCCAAATGACTGGCGAGCAGTTCTGGGATAACCTGTTGCAGAGAAGGACCACCCTGACCTGGGGCGTTACAAGCGACCATTTTGTAGCGCTAGCCGACTCACTTGGCGCCGCACAACCTGTTCTACCTGCCGCGTCACCTTCGGCCCAAGCGCCCCAGTGGCTTTACCGGGAGACAGTTGCTCCCGCCTGTGCGTTTTGGATCGCTGGAGCGGGGCATGTCGCCCAAGCCGTGGCGCCTCTGGCGCTGCAACTCGATTTCGATGTCACCGTCTTCGACGACCGTCCAGCTCTGGCCAACCACCAGTTCTTTCCCCGCGAAGTCCATTTGCAGGCCGAGATTTGGGAGAGACTGCTCTCGACCCCCTTGCCAGACCGTCCCGCGTTCGGGCTGATCGTCACTCGGGGGCATCGCCACGATGCGCTGGTGCTTAAGGACTGGATTCACAAGCCCTTCCACTTTCTGGGAATGATCGGCAGCGCGCGAAAGGCACGGACCATTTTCGAGCATTTCGTCCAAGAGGGCTTCGCCACCACCCAGGAGCTGGAGCGAGTCGCCTGCCCGGTGGGTATCAAGATCCACTCCCGCACCGTTCAGGAAATCGCCATCAGCATCATCGCCCAGTTTATTGAGAAGCGGGCGGAGTTAGTCCTAAATATATCAGACAAATATTGACATAGCGTCTGATATTGCTGACAATGGGGCCTCATGCCGACGGCACAGTCCATTCCCTTGCCGGTCGTCCATGCCTTGCGGAAACTTGGCCGCGACCTCGCGATCGCGCGGCGCAAACGTGGCATTTCCACCGCGGACATGGCAGGCCGGCTCTTTGTCAGCCGCGACACGTTGTGGCGACTGGAGCGCGGCGACCCGTCTGTGGCGCTGGGGACGTTCGCGACCGCCGCGTTCGTGCTCCAGTTGCACGATCGGCTGGCGAACCTCGCGGCGCCGGAGACCGACGCTCTCGCCCTGAGCCTGGATGAGCGCCGCTTGCCCAAACGCATTCGCCGGCCTCACCAATGAGCTGGGAAGTTCACATTGAGTGGCGAGGCGAGACTCACTTCGCCGGTCGATTGCACGCGGCGGAGCATGGCCCGGTCGTTTCGTTCGAGTATGCGAGGGAGTGGCTGGACCGCTCTGGAGCTTTTTCCATTGATCCCACTTCGCTGCCGCTTCGAGCGGGGCCGCAGCACGGGCGGACACTTTTCGGTGCGATGCTCGACTGTGGACCCGATCGCTGGGGTCGCCTGCTCATCGAACGGGCGGTGCGAAAAAAGGTGCTGGTGCAGAAACCCTATCGTGACGTTGACTACATGCTGGCTCTGGACGATGGCTCCCGCTTGGGTGCCCTGCGTTTTCGCCAGGACAACAAGAGTCCATTCCTCGCGCCAACCATCGGCAAGCTGCCGCCCCTTGTGCGGCTCCAGGCTTTGCTGCGATCCGCGGACGCCATCCAGTCCGAAACCGAAACGGCAAACGATTTGAAGTTTCTCCTCGGCGCCGGTTCGCCGCTCGGAGGGGCGCGACCCAAATCCGCAGTGGCCTTGCCCGACGGCCGCATTGCTCTGGCCAAGTTTCCCAAGCCCGACGACACGCGAGACATCGCGGCTGGCGAAATCCTGGCACTGACGCTTGCGGCGGAAGCCGGCATCCACACGGTCGAACACAAGCTGGTTCCGGTCGGCACGCACAGCGTGGCGGTAATCACTCGGTTTGACCGGGACAGAAACCGGCGCATTCCATTCATTTCCGCCGCCAGCCTGCTCGGACTGCCGCCAGATGCTCCGGGCGCTTACACGCTGCTGGCGGACGCCATTCGCCAGTTTGGTGATGACGTCGCCGGCGTCCTAAGCGAACTCTGGCGTCGGCTCGTGTTTTCGCTTCTCGCCAGCAACTACGACGACCACCTCCGCAATCACGGATTCCTGATGCGCGCACCCGGTCGCTGGTCGCTGTCTCCTGCTTACGACATCAATCCTGTGCCCGAGATGCACCGTGCGCGCGTGAACAAGATGCCTATGAGCGAGGATAACGAAGAACCGAGCATTGAGAGCGCGCTCGCTGTCGCGCCGCGATTTGGAATTAAGGCCCCGGACGCAAAAAGAATCCTCCGTGAGGTGTTCGCCGCCATTTCGAGGTGGAAAAGGACTGGCCAGAGGCTCGGTTTGAAAGCGGCGAGACTTGATCCTTACGCCACCGCTTTTGAAACGAATCTGACTCGCGAAGCCCGATCGGTTGTCGCACGGTGATCGGGCGGCGCCCGGCGGCCGCGGGAGGACTTCGATGAGGACATTGAAATGACGCGCTGAAAAGAAAAGGCTTGGGCATCGCTTACCTCTGTGTGCGCTTCCCCAACGACCCTGCTCTCCCGCGCGGGCATGCCGCTACACCTCTTCCCGGAGAATGAACTTGAATAGTTCGGCCAGGAACTCCGCTCGCTTTGCGTCATCTCTCAGAATGCCGAGAAGATTGAAGATTTTGTCGATTTCCCGCTCCGTCTTGAATTGGTTTTCCACCGCCTTCGTCAAAACGCTTGGCAGGAAGATCGTAACGCAACGAGGATTCTCCGATTTGGCCTTCGCGAACGACTTTTTTGTTTCCCCCAGGCGTGTTTGCGCCCCTGCAGCATCCGCGCTGCCCTTGATTTCAAGGACGCAAAGCAATTCCTGTTTCTGGCTCCGGCATTCTACATCCGGCTCAGAACCAAACCGGATCGAGTTTCCACTCTTGAGTACCAGACAGTTCCCCTCCTCAGCCGCAGCTTCAGTCTTTGGATCGTCAACGAGGCTGTTTACCCTCGCGTAGTCGGTGATGATCCGCTGGAGGTCCTGGGCGGCAAGTTGACCGATCTGATTGACCCAGGTGCCCTGCCATTCGCTTCCTGCCTCAGCAAACATCGTGCGTATGAGGGACTCCCGGTTTGCGCTCGCCGTCCGAGCCAGGGCATTGGAGATGAACCGGTTGAGTAGAACGCATAGCCTCACTGTCCGGTCTCCATCGGCTCCCGGCTTGGCGGCCGCCAAACCAAGCCCCCGCCTCATCTGTGCCAAGCCCTTGTTTGATATGCAGCCAATGAGCCGGTAATAATCGAACAACTCGGGCAAATCCTGGAGAACTGCTGGATGCGCGAAGACTTCAGTGGCCGCGAAGCCAAGGCGCTCAGACGCCGCCTTGCCCTCGGGGCTGATGCCAAGCGCCTCACAGTCCCAGCTCAATGACTTCCAACTGGCGTTCCGAGCTTGCTTCTGCCATTGAACAAACCTGGCCTCGCGTGAGAATTTCCAGAACAGTGCCGAGCGCGCGAGATACCTCTGGACCAGTTCGTTCTGGAGATGGTCAGGCATTTTTCCTCCAGAGGACGATGGTTTCGCGGACAGGCCGCCGGCCATAGATTGCCATTTGCTGTGAGCTATTGCCTTTGTAACGCGTGATCCAGATCGATTCGATCGTTAGCCCGTGGCGTTCAGCCAACTCACAGAGCATGAGGTCGGTCGGCAGATTCTCGCCGGCGAACTGGGCGTTGGCAACGACCAGCGCCACGCGCCCACCCGGCCGCAGGTAGGCGGCCATATTTCGGATGACCAGATTCATGTCTTCGAAATAGCCCTGAATCATGACCGGCAGCCGCTCGTTGTTCAGCGGTTTGGCTCGAACCTCCCGAAGGGCCTCATCCAGCGCCGGTAGATCGATGGCCTTGTTGGCGTGCTCGCGGCTTTCGACGTGCGAGCGGAGAAGGCTATGCCGGATGCCGACCATGTCCTTATGCGATTTGGCAGTCAGCAGGCAAAGCTCCAGGGCATAGGTTCGAGAGTAGTCGTAACGGTTGAGGTACGGCGGCGACGTGATGATGGCGGCCACCCTGCCCTCGTAGCGTTTGGGAAGGCACATCTCCCGCGCATCGCCCTGCCTAACGACAGCCTCAGTCTTTGGCTCCTGCCCGAACGTCCGCAACTCGGACAGGTCCGCCGCCATCCTGGCCAGTATCGAGCGCAAGGCATCCCGCACTGGCGGAATCTTCTTTTCCACCAAGCGAAGGAACTGTCCGTCCTTCGAGGTGCGGCTGACACTCTCAAGGATGCTGAGCAGTCCTAACAAGAGGAAGTCTTGCAACGGCGGCTTAAACTTCTCAATTTCTTCCTTGAAAAACAGCAACTCGGCCTGAGTTTGCCCTGTAAACGCCAAATTGATGATGCGCACGTCGCGTGGGAACGTAGACTTTGGCTCGCGAAACGGCACTTCCGTCAATTCCCGAATCGCGGTCAGTATTTCATCCAGGTCCGGCCATTTGGTCAGTTTCGCCCTGGCGACAAAGACAGACGTGGGCAGGATGTCAACCCCGATACCGTGCAAGCCGAACTCCTGAGCGGCCAAAAGCGTTGTGCCGCAACCGACGAATGGGTCAAAAACGATGTCTCCCTTTTGCGAACCGAATTCGCGAAATAAGCGCACAACTAATTCCCGGGAAAAACCCTCCTTGTACTTGAACCAGTTATACACCGGTAGCCCCTTGTTAGGGACATAAGTCACCAGCCGCCGCCAATCGAGACGCTGCTCGAAGGCGTCGCGATACTTCTGTTCCAGGCGGACCCGCTCCCGCTGCGAGGGACTGCCTGGTTCGACCGGAGCCGGGGTGATGTTGCGTTTGGCCCGGGCGGCGGGCATCCCCAGGAATGTCAGTTGTTCCGCATCTTTACGCACCAGCGGCCGGTCCTGTTCCGGCGAATAAGAGTTTGGGGCTAATTTCATCTGGCAGAGTTGGTGAGGGTAGCTGGGTCGTAATTCATCCAGAGGGATTCGGTGCGCTCGCTTTTCGAGGAGTTGCAAAGGCGTGTGTCGGCATCAACACAGCGCCAGTGGCCGTAAAGCCGATTCATAAAGGGGCAGGAATAGCCGGAAAGGGCCACGGCGCCGCGAACCGAATGCAGCACGCTGGCGAGCTGTTCGTGCTCGGCGTCTGTCATTTCATAGCCATAGGCCTTTGAGTCGCCGCGCGATTCGTGGGGGTATGGCGGATCACAGTAAAACAGGGTCTCCGGCGAGTCGTAACGCCGGATGACCTCCTGCGCGGGAGCATTCTCGATCTGCACGCGTTGGAGCCTCTGAACAATTTCGGGAAGACCTTCGACGCTTCCAAGCCAGCGCGATACGGCGCCTGCCATCTCCGCGCGGGAGGTGAGCACGCAGTGGGCCCAGCGTCCCTCTGAACTGGTCTGCGCCAAACCGGTGCGTGTCTGCCGCGCCCGGACGAAGAAGCGCCTGGCGCGCTCGAGATCCGTCAAGCCGGCGGAAGGAGTGAGCGCCTTCACGAGTTCAACTCGCGAAAACGGCGTCAGGCTGATAAGCCGCAGCAGCTCCTCGCCATGGTCGCGCAGGCACTCAAAAAAGTTCACCACCTCGCCGTCAAGGTCATTATAGGTCTCGACCGCTGCGGCCGGCCGGTTGATCAAAACTGCCGCCGAACCGCCAAAGACCTCGCAGTAGTGCCTAAAGTGGGTGGGGAGCAGCGGCAGGATGAAATCGAGATGAGAGAACTTTCCGCCGTAATAACCAAAGGCAATCATCTTGCCACGGCGTTCGCTGGCCCTCGGGACGAGGCGCCGAGTTAAGGTAATCCTCTGCTTCACGACTGGCTCAGCCTCTTGAGCGGTCTTTCGTATAGCATCTCGTGCGTCTCCCGCAAAATTGCCGGGATGCGCCCGGCGAACGGGCTGGCGCGCAGGCACCCGTCCAGCCCCAGTTCGGCTATCTTGCCCGCATTCTGACCCGGGAACCAGTGCTCGGCCTGGCCCAGGAGGTTGTAGCGCATCTTGCCCCAGGAGACCAGGTCCAGTGATTTGGCATAAGTCCATAACCGCAGGATTTCGATGATGTTCACCTCGCCCGGCACATCCACATACTCCGGCAGGCCCTCAAACCATTTCGCGCACCAGTCGGCCCCCAGCACGGTCTCCATTTCGCGCCGGAGCCGGGCCTCTATGGGCGCGACGACTTCGGCGGCCCGGTCGTAGTGCTCAAGCGCCCGAAAGTGTTCGTCGAAATCCCCGGGTTTGGCCACGCCGCAGCTCAGCGTATGAACTTCGGGCCGGGCCAGGCAGTAAAGGTCGTTAAACTCCATGGGCGTGAGCGGCGCGCACAGCTCCACCAGTTTGGGCGGCGGTTCGTAGAGCTTGCCGCCTTTGTCGTTCGGGCTGATGATGAACACCCCCATGTCACGGGCGCGCGCGGCCTTGACCGCCGGCCAATTCAGGTCATTCACGAAGTACCAGTGGAGGTTCACGTAATCGAAATCGCCCCCGGCAATGGCCTCCAGGATGATGTCTGGGGTGGCGTGCGTGGAGAATCCCACAAACCGGACGCGCCCCTCCTTCTGCAATTGCCGCGCCGCTTCCAGGCAACCCTTCGGCCTGAGCGAGTACTCCAGCAACTCGCGATTGTTGATGCCGTGCAGGGCCAGCAAATCCACATAGTCCAGCCGCAGGTACTTCATCGATTGCTCGAACGTGGTCAGAAACTCGGCCACCGTCGGCTTGGGCGCCACCTTCGTTTGAACGATGAGCTTCTCCCGCGGCAGCGTTGGCAGGATACGGCCCAATTGCATCTCCGAGGTGCCGTAGCCGCGGGCGGTCTCGATGTGGTTAATGCCCAGTTCCAGGGCGTGGTGGATGCATGCCTCGAGATTGGCTTGGTCCGCGGCCGGGATTTCGTCGGGCGGCACGTCCTGCCATTTGTACTGGTAGCGCATCCCGCCGCAGGTCAGCACCGGCATGGACAACTCGGTCTTGCCGAAACGTCGATATTTCATCACAGTTTTTCCTCCTGGTTGATTGAAGCTGGTTGAAGCCGGTCCTTCGCTACCGGTGCCGCGACGGCCTGTCATAGCGATCAAGAATCGGGGTCAATACTTTCACCCAGATGGCGTAGCCCCGCGGATTGGGATGCAGCCCGTCCTTGAGGTATAAGTCCGCTCGCGGTCTGCCGTTCCTGGAGAGCATGGGCGTAAACACATCGGCAAAGAGGAGCCGGTCGCTCGTCCGGCTGTACTCGCGCACCAGGTGATTAAGCCGCTCGACCTCGCCCAAATACCTCGCCCGATCCGGGCACGGTTTCACCGCGATATAGGCAATCCGCGTCTTCGGCAGGGCCGCATGAACCTCCCTCACAAAGGCCTTGTAATCGGACAGAATCCGCTCCGCGGATTTTCCGGCCGCAATGTCATTGTCGCCCTCATAGACCAAGACCAGTTTCGGGCGGTAGGGAATCACGATGCGGCGGGCATAAGCCACCAGGTCGGACATTTCCGAGCCGCCGAAGCCGCGGGTAAAAACCCTGTGGCCCGGAAACAGGCTGGCCGCGTTCTTCCATTTGCGGATGCTGGAGCTGCCGGCAAACTCGATAGCACCCTGTGGCGGCGGGCTCCTCCGGTCTCGCACTTCGAACGCGTGGATTTCCTTCTCCCAACGCCCGGCGGGCTGCGCTTTGGCCGGGACGGGCTTGCGCGCGTTGGCGCAAAACGCCGGACCGGAGGACAAGACGCACAGCAGCAGTGCCGATAAGAGGTTGAATCGTGTTCGCATGCCGCTCATGTTGTCCGAGAGACCACGCCAAGTCAAAAGGAAGCCGACTTGGAGCGCCGGCGCCCGGCTCGGAGACGAGCCGCTCCTGCTCTATCTGCTCTTTGAGCACAAGAGCGCGCCAGAGGCCGACGCACCCCTTTGGCTGCTGGGGTACATGGCTCGCATCTGGGAGGATTGGCGCAAGAAGGCCAGGCCGGGGGAGAGGCCGCCCTGCATCGTGCCCATCATGCTGTATCAGGGCGCCGCGCGGCGGGATTACCCCCTCTGTGAGAGGTCGCAAATGTTCTGCATACGAAGCGCAAAACGCTCCGGCAAGTCAGGCACGTGGTTGACGGTCTCATCCATGATGTGGCCAAGCTGCCCACTCGGACCGCTAATCCATGCTAATAGGCGCGACGTCTTCAACCAAACATCCCGGCCACCTTGATACGCACCCCGGGGACGGCCACGCACTCGATGGTCTCATCCGAGCCGGCCAGGCGCATTTCCCGGTAACGTCCGTTTTGAGCATGCCGGTACACCTCCACCATGCGATCGACGCCCAGCACGATCCAATACTCCTTTACCCCCGCCTCGGCGTAGAGCGTGGTGTTCTCACGGTCCAGGGCCGGGCCGGAGACGACTACCTCGACCACCAACTCAGCCGTTGAAGGGTGAGCGGCCGCGAGATCCTTTTCGGTTCCGCGGGTGATACAGATGTCCGGCTCCGGCTGGGAGTCCGAGAGCGTGAGCGGCTCCTCCTTCCAGACCGAATAGCCCGGGGGCAGTTGCGTCAGCAGCAGTTTGTAGAGCAGGGAGGTGGTGCCGATCAAGATCGCCGCCGTGCCTTCGAATTTCCAGCCCACTGCGAAGCCCAGGAGCGTTAGCCCCCAAGCCGCGGAGGCCAACTGTTCCCGGCCGGTGAGATTACCTAAAGGCATCATTCCCTCCATAATTATCATCAGGATGAAGCCCCCCAGCATCAGCGTGCCCAATACCCGAGCCGTCCGGCGAGCGCTCATGACCGCCTGAGACGGCACCACCCTGCTTGGCGGTTGTCCGGCTCTAGTTTCTGGTGGACCGCTGCCAAGCCTTGGGGGCGCTCTCAGCGAGGAGTCGGCCGGTACGGCCACGATCGTCTCGACATCGTTCTCTACGGCGCTCGCCTGCTGGTAGCGCCGTTCGGGTTCCTTCTCCAGCGCGCCCAACACCACTCGATCCAGCCGCGCATCCACTGAAGCGATTTGCGATGGCAGTGCGAATTTGCCCAGCGGTAACTCTCCAGTGAGCATCTCGTAAAACACGACTCCCAACGAATAGATATCAGCCCGGTGATCCACTCGGTCCGGGTGCTCCACCTGTTCCGGGGCCATGTAGTGCGGAGTGCCGAGCACCTGACGCTCCTCGGTCAAGGCGGGCTGTGATTTCTGGGACTGGATCAGCTTGGCGATCCCAAAATCCGCAATTTTGACCTGTCCGTTTTCGTCCAACAGGATGTTTTCCGGTTTGATGTCTCGGTGGCTTCGCGGATGAAACGCTCCGCAAATTGCGCGTTTCGCTCCCTCTCGAGAGCCAAAATCTTTAGCGCGACCAGCCGATTTAGCTGCTTCTGGCGCCTTATAGACGATGCCCATGCCACCTCGTCCAAGAGGTTCCGAGATCTCCAGTTGCGGAAAATGCGCTGCAATCTCTCTCCAAGAAAGACCAGCCAGCGCATGTGCCGTTGCTCCGGTTTCTGCAAATCCCGCCTCCTCGATGCCGAATTCAGTCGGTGGCCGGACAATCAGTTCCATCAGACACCGTGGGCAAAGCTCCTGCAGTGCTCCGCGGGCCAGGAGCGCCCCACAGTGCCCACACAACGGGACCCGATGCTCCGAATCGCTCATCAGTTATACCTTAAGAGAAACCAACCGCCACGTGACTACCGACTCAAGACCTTCAGCAAATACCGCATTTCTTCGTCCAGTTCAGCAGGGCTCGCCAGAGTCTGGGCAAGGGCCTCGCGAAAGACCTGGCGGTATCGACGCCTTAATCGGTGAACCGCCATTCGCACTGCCACCTCGCTTGTGCCAAGCTGGCGCGCAACGCCACCGTAGGAAACCGCGCCCGTGCCGACTACCAGGAAAGGGCGCAAGAGCTCAAACTCAGCTCCTTTGCCCAGAATCTTCTGTTCCTCGGCCACAACGTCTCAAGGGCCTGCGCTGCCTCGGGCGTATCTTTGTCCCGAGCTGCGGAGACTACGGACCAATGCGTTGTAACGAAACTCGGGGCATGAGCGTTTGAAGCCCTCTCTCTTGGCACCGCCATTCTCATTTCGTGAATTTGCCCTTCCCCCACGCTTGCAAAGAAGACTGCCGATGTCATCCGTGCTTGCCCAACTTTCTCAATCGGTTTTCGCAGCGCGCAGTCAGTCAGATTTGTCCGCCGGGTTTGCCTTGACGAGCACCCGCAAGCTTGGGACGCTCCCGCTCGACATAACCGGAATTTCGCGATTGTTCATGAAAGCAATATATCGACCCATCACAATCGTCCTCGCACTATTCACCGCGGCATGGGTCCAAGCAGCGGAAAAGATTACGGTAGAGACTACTCCAGCCCTCGAACCGCTCTCCCGGCAATGGGCGCAGGCCTATATGCGCCAAAATCCGGGTGTGAAGATTCAGATCACCTCCAGCCCCACCGATGCCGCCTTTACCCGGCTGGCACGGAATGAGACCGAAATCGTCACTGTTCCGCGCCATATCCATTACCCGGAAGTTCGGGCGTGCATTCAAGCTTTGGGCAAGGGCCCGGCGGAGTACAAGGCCGGCATTAGCGGCGTGGCGGTCTATGTGAACACTAAAAACCCCATCCAGAACCTGACCCTGGATGACCTGGCAGACCTCTACACGGGAAAAATAACCAATTGGAAAAGTCTTGGCGGGGAAGACATGCCGGTGACCCTTTACGGCACAGGCGACCATTCCTCCGCTTACGAGACATTCAAGTATGAAGTGCTCTACCGCAAAGAGTTCACCCCCAACCTTCGCCGGGAGGCACCCGCGGCACTCATCCCGTCCGTTGCCGGAAACGCAGGCGCCATCGGATTCTGTCCGCTCGCTCAAGGCAAAGGAGTCCGCGCCTTGGGGGTGAAGCGGGCGCCGTCCTCCACCCCCGTTCTCCCGAGCGAGAAGGCTATTGTGGATCGCACCTACCCGATCATGCAGTACTTTTACAATTACGTGAACCCGTCGGCGGACAACGGCGCGGCAAAGAGTTACGTGGAATGGATCGCCAGTGACGCGGGGCAAGAGTTCATTAAGCCACCCGACTACTATCCGCTGCCGCCTGAGTTGCGGTCCCAGTAGGCGCTAGTCCCAATGCCGCGGATGTTGCGAGCCTTACTCGGCGCAGCATGTTGCGCCGTGTGGACGCCAATCTTTCCCGGCGCCCTGCCTGCGGGCGAGATAGCCCTTGACCAGCATGGCGGCTTCTACTCCATCCCTTCCCTCTGCGTTGTCACCGCTCCAAGCAACCTCTTTGATCCGCGAACCGGCATTTACAACCACCCCACCAAGCGCGGAAAGCGATGGGAGCGCCCCGCCTCTGTGGAACTCATCTATCCGGATGGGCGCGCGGGCTTCCGCGTGAACTGCGGCTTGCGGATACACGGCGGCCTGAGCCGGCGGCCTGAGAAATCGCCCAAGCACTCATTCCGCCTCCTCTTCAAAGCAAAATATGGCGCCAAGCGGCTCCGCTTCCCTTTATTTGGCCCGGCCGGGCCGCAGCAGTTCAAGACGCTGGTGTTGCGGGCCGGATACAATGATTCGTGGCTGAACCCGGATGCCCGTTCGAGACAGCGCGCCAGTTACGTCCGCGACGAATGGATGCGCGAAAGCATGGCGGCCATGGGCTATCCGTCTGCCCGGGGCATATTCGTCCATCTCTACCTGGATGGGCTTTACTGGGGAGTCTATAATGTATGCGAACGCCCCGATGCCTGGTTTATGGCGGCTCATGAGGGCGGTTCGGCGCGGGACTACGATTCGCGCCGGGCCAGCAAAATTCTCTCGGGCGACGCCACGGCTTGGAACAAAATGATGGCGCTGGCCAACGCCGGCCTGGATGACCGCCGCTCATTCGACCGAATCGGGCATTATCTGGATCTCACCGAATTCGCCGATTACATGATCCTTAATTACTATGCGGGCAATTCGGATTGGGACCGCGACTCCAACTGGTATGCCGCACGCCGGAGGACCAAGGACGGCAGATTCCAGTTTTTTGTGTGGGACGCCGAATGCATACTCGGCGACCTCGACGCCTGCACCATGGATTTCGACGACGAAAACAGCCCGCCCGGCCTCTTTCACAAGCTCTGCAACAGCCCCGGCTTCCGGCGCCTCCTGGCCGCCCGAATCCGGCGCCTCCTCTTGAATGGCGGGCCGCTGTCCCCTCAATCGGCCGCCACACGTTACCAAGCCTCGGCCCGACAACTCCACAGCGCCATCTCCGCCGAGGCCGCCAGGTGGGGTGGCTACCGCCATGACGGGCGGCGCAACAACCCCGGCCCTTACGAGCCCGACAAAGCCAGGAGAGATTGGGATTCCGAGCTTGAGCGAATTCTCAAGGAATATTTTCCCAAGCGGACCGCCATTGTCCTGAAGCAGTTTGGGGAGCGCGGTCTTTATCGTTAGCGGTTGAACCGGAAATTCGCCAAATCGCAGTCCTGCATGACGTATTGCTTGGTTTCCAATCGCTGCTTGCCAGCCCGCTTGGCCTGGGCCTCACCCCCGGCCTCGATAAAGTCGCCGAAACTAATAATCTCGGCGCGGATAAATCCCTTCTGCATGTCGGTGTGAATGCTGCCGGCGGCCTCCAACGCCGTTGTGCCCTTGCGGATAGGCCAGGAGCGGTTCTCCTTGCCGCCCACCGTTAGAAAGCAGATATAGCCCGCTTCCTGGAACGCCCGAAGGAGCAGCGATTCCGGCTTCTGGAGTTCCTCGGGCGCCGCCAGGCAGATCGGCTTGTTCGTGACAAAGCTGTGGGCGGCAACGGCTTCAAAGTCCTGGGCGGTTAGCCCAGCTTCTCGAATGAACTTCTCGTCCTCCAGCGATGCCCGAATCTTCTCCAAAACTGCCCTCTCGCTCGGCTCCGGCTCACGGCTCAACCGCGTTTCGACAAATTCCAGGTCTTTAAGGATGAGGTCCGCCTTGGCCTCGATTGGCGCCAGGAGGGCGTCGGCATCGCTTAGGTTGTCCTGGCTGATGACCTCCACCTGGGCGTATGTCTTCTTATCTGCCTCCACCAGTTTGTCGGCCTGGTCGAGGCGCGGGTCTTTCAAATTGTGTTTTCCAAGCTTGATGTCAGAAATGGCGAATAGGGCAATTTTCATGGACTTTTGGCGAGTGCAGAGGCCGTTCAATCGCAACGCCCACAAAGCAGAGGAAACAACCGCACGCGCAGGGCGCCGGAGCAAGGTGGGTTCACGGATAGCACCGAAATTGGATCAAACATGGCGACCCGGATGTTGCCAGAATGGACGGGTCCAAAGCCAGTCCAGAGTTCGGCTTGCTCGAGCCAAGCCACGGCCAGTGACACGAGCGCAGAGCACACCCGTAACCTTGCCGTATCGACAAGCCTCCAATCTGCGCCACGATTAGGCGTGATTAGGCCGCGATTCGCCGTCGAGAACGCCGTTTCACCCCTGGCGGGGCCGAAGGCCGATCCCAGTATTCAAGCGGCTTTGGCCACTCCTTTGGACGCTCCCGGCCGTCCAGCGCGTCCGCGCACGAACGACAAACATTGGGATTGTTGGAATCTAAAGCTTCCTCCTGCTCGTTGATCCGCTGGCCGCAACACCTGCAAATGCATGGTTTCATGTCATTTCCCTTTGCCAATTCCCGAACGAAACCGCCGTCAACCCGACAACAAAGCGCCCGAGAACCTACCTGATTCAATTGTCGCAAAAGAACCAAAGAGCCTCCCCTGACCCACGCGCAGGATTTCCTACCGGTTGTCTTTGGTTCTACTCCGCTTTGGGATTAGGCTAGTCTAGCGGTGAACGAGCAAAAAGCAAGTGAAATTCTCGCGACAGTCGCTTTACAAAGAGGCCCGCCGGGACGAGGCTGCTTTGTAATAGCTAAAATCAGTCCCGCCAAAAATGAGCGGGTATTGGGTCTTGAGAAGCCATGAATGCAAGCTTGCCACATT
>JBJKSV010000886.1:0-2591 GCA_046703605.1 Limisphaerales bacterium | reverse complement strand
TCGTGACTCTCGGTGCCGAGCGTGGGTGGGTAGCGGTCGCTCAACTCCCGGGCCATGCGGTGGAGTTGCTGGGAGGCGATTGGGCTATGGACAAGAACTTGGCGGTCTTCATGTCCAACAAGGGTGCTGGGCTGGGCCCGGTGTTGTCCGTCAATGCGGGTTGTTGCGCGTGGCAGTGGCCAGCGGCGGGGCCGCTCCCGGGCCACCACGAGAAGGCCTAATTCGGCCTTGCGCTCGATATCGTCCAGCAAATCCTGGAGCGACTCCTCCATGAGTTCAATCGCCGCCTCACCCGGCCCAACGTAACCCCAGGAGTGGCTCCCGGCCCGCCCGTTCAGATCATCCTGGTCGATGCTTAGGATCCGGTCGTTCACATCCTGCGCGATCTCTTCGACGGAGCTCGAACACACTTACTCGGCGGCAAATTGCCCGGCTTCAGGGCGGAGTTCCAGGTGATTTTGGAGCAGTCTCCCCAGCACCGCCGCCGCTTCTTCAGGCCTCAGCCTCTGGAGGAGACCGGACCCACTTGATTTGGCCAAAGCCATTGGTCGTCTCATAAGCCTGTGGGTTCACACCCTCTTTCGCCAGTCAGGGACCATCCGAACAGTTTGCTCGCTTTGAACAACCTCTCGCTTCTGTTGCCGCAGAAGGGAGACTTCACCAGGCCGGAGAGGCTTCACCGCTTGGTACTGGAGGTGGACGAGCGCAGTTTAGGCGAAGGCAACTTTTATGCCATAAATAGCCTGCACAACCTGGCTTTGGGGCTCGATAATGAGGGCGACTACGCTGAGGGGAAGGCCCGAACGACCGCGGAATGCCGGATGTGGTGGGCTTTGACACCAGCGTGTCGGCGGTAATCGCCAACTTTGTTCGCGAATGGCGAAAGGTTCACGGGCGCCAGAGGCAACCAGCGCAGGCGGATGCGCAACCGTCCGCCCGCAAGTGGCTTGCCTTGCCCGCTATGACGCAAGCCGCTCAAAGATGAATCACGATATACAACATTCATGTTGTATATCGTGAATGGGTGGCTTATTCAATACACAGTGAAAACCGAGATTCGGGAAACAGACAGATTGCAGAAGGTCATCGCCAGATTGGTGGCGACCAGTCCGGCGGGAGTTAATTTGCTGCTGATCGGCGGATTCCGGTATCGCTTGCTCGACAATAGCCGGCGCTTCTCAGTGGACATTGACCATCATTGGGGAGGGGATCTGGAGGCAAAACAGCGGGAGCTACTCAGTCTTTGTCGGCGGGTCATTCTGGGCCAGGTCCTTCGGGAACTCCGTTACGAAGGTTCGGCCTCTGCCCGCACCGGGCCTGACGCAGATTCACCCAACGCAAGCTTCGTCGATCTTCGATTTTGGAAAGGCGATCTCCACATTGAAACCCCGCTGGAGATCACTCAAATCATCTGCTTGGATCCGCCAACCATCCGAACGGCCGATGGAACGGTACATCCGACGCCTTCAGATGCCGACCTGATCGAAAGCAAGGTCATCGCGGTCCTGAACCGGATATTCCTCCAGCACCGTGACTTGGTGGATATCTTTCTTTACGGGGACAAACTGCGTCCGGATTCAGCCGCTCGGCTGAGCCAGAAGATGGCGAAGATGGAACTCCGCCCCGAGAGTGTCGCTCAAAGGTCGAAAGACCTGCAGGAAAACCGGGACTACCACGCGGCCGCCGTTCAGAAGGTCATCGACGAGCAGATGGATGCGACCGTGGCGCAACAGATGAATGCCGGGGGCGGTGGCAGAGCGGTTCTCGACGCAGCCCTGAATCTGGTTCTGCGGGTTTGTCCACCATGAAAACTTTGGAATGGCAAAACTTCTTCGCCGAACAGAAGGCCCTGCATGGGAAGGTGGTTTTCTCCGTTGCGGAGCTCGCGAACGCGGCACAGACCACGCTCCACACGGTTAATACCGAGCTTGGCCGTTTAGTGCGGCGCGGTATCATCCGTCGCTATGCCCACGGGCGGTACGGTCCAAGCCAGGGAGTGGAACCTGAAGCAATCTTGGCGGCGGTCGATCCAGGCGCCTACATCACTGGCTTTTACGCGCTGTATCGGCACCACCTCGTCACCCAGGTGCCGGCGGAGGTCATCTGCTTCACCCACCGCCGCCATAACCGGAAGCCCGGTCGCATCACTCCGGCCGGCAGACTCAGGTTCATCTGCGTCCCCGCCAGCGTTTATGCCAAGCCGGCGGAACAGCTGATCGCGCCCCCGGAGCAGGCGCTCTGTGATTTTGCCTGGCTGCACCTTCGTGACGGCATCGATCCGCAGTCCCTGGTTACATTTCGTAACCTGGATAGCTTGAGCCGCCGGCGATTAAATAAAGCCCTGCCACGTTATCCGGAAAAAGTCCGGAGCGCGGTCGGCAGAATCGCCGGAATCGGAGCAGGCTCCGGTTCTCGCCCATAACGTTCATCGTCATCAACGCACTTGTGCTCGGCCGCGCAAACGGCGGTCAACACATGCGCGCTTGACCTCAGCATTCCGCATTTCGCACTCCACATTCCCCATTAGAAAGTCTCGTTGGCCGAGCAACCTAGGCGACGGTCCCCCGCGATACAGGAACCAACCCTTCCGG
>JBJKSV010000885.1:0-4365 GCA_046703605.1 Limisphaerales bacterium | reverse complement strand
CATCTGGACCACTTCGGTCCCGGCGCGGTCGCCTGTGTTGGCCACTTCCACCAGCGCCTGTGTTGACTCGTCCCTTCCGATTCGCTTCTTCCTCAGCCGGAGCTTTCTAAACTCGAACGTCGTGTAACTCAGACCGCAGCCAAACGGGTAGAGCGGCGAGACCTCGTCAAAGAGGTAGCCGCGGCGGGCGGAGGGCTTGTGATTGTAAAAGGCGGGCAAATGACCGGCCGAGCGCGGAATGCTGATCGGCAGTTTCCCGCCCGGGTTGTAGTCGCCGAACAGCACCTCCGCGACCGCGCGCCCCGTTTCCTGCCCCAGGTACCAGCACTCAAAGATCACCGGCACGTGGCGGCTGAGGTAGTTGATGGAAAGCGGACGCCCATTGAACAAAAACACAATTACCGGTTTGCCAGTATCGAGCATGGCCCTGGCCAATTCCTCCTGCCGGCCAATCAGGTCCAGGCTCGCGCGGTCGCCCTTATGTTGAAGGCTCCATGCCTCGCGCGATGTCTGTTCATTGCCACCAATCGCCAGCACAATCACCTCCGCCTGGTTGGCGGCTGCGATTGCCTCGGCGATTTGCTTCCGATCTTCCTCCGGATCGCTCGCGGTCACCTCGTCTGGATTCCAGCCGCCGCCCACCGTGATCTTGCAGCCCTCGCTGTAAAGCACTCTGACGCCCTCGCCCACCCTCGATTTGATCCCCTCCAGCACAGTCACTTCATGCTTCGGCACGCCGCTGTAGCCGCCGAGCAAACTGCGGTTGGCGTTCGGGCCGATGACCGCAATGCTCCGAACTCGCTTCAAATCCAGCGGCGCCAAATGGTTCTCATTCTTCAAAAGCGTGATCGTCTCCCGCGCCGCCCGGAGCGCCAACTCCCGGTGCGCCTCGCAACCCGTTACTCTCTGCGCCGTGTCCGGGTCAACATAAGGGTCCTCAAACAGCCCGAGCTTGAATTTCCATAAGAGCATTGGTGCCACCAGTTCGTCCAGTTCCAATTCCCTCACCACGCCTTTGCGAACCAGCGAGACCAGTTCCCGGTAGCAGTCCGCGTCAGGCAACTCAATGTTGACTCCCGCCTTCACCGCCAGCCGGCACGACTCCGCCTTGTCTTTGGCAACAAAATGGCCGTGGGTTTCGGGCCGGTAGCCCAGCTCCCAGATCGCGTAGTAATCGGAGACGACGTATCCCTTGAAGCCCCATTCCTTGCGCAGCACGTCGCGTAGCAACCAGCCGTTGGCGTGCGAAGGCACACCGTCGATTTCGTTATAGGACGCCATCACGCTAATGGCGCCGGCCTCCTGGATGGCCGCCCTGAACGTCGAGAGAAAGGTCTCGCGCAAAACCCGTGCCGAAGCGTTGGCCGGAGCGCAGTTCATCCCCGACTCGGGCTGGCCATGCGCGGCAAAGTGTTTCAACGTGGCGATCACACGCGTCTTGTCCGGGAACGACGCGTCGCCTTGGAACCCCCGCACGGCGGCGATGCCCATCCGCGCAACCAGATACGGGTCCTCACCATACGTCTCTTCCACCCGGCCCCAGCGCGGGTCCCGCGCCACATCGACCACCGGCGTCAGTGCCTGATGTGTGCCCCGGCTGCGCGCCTCCAGGGCCGTCATGGCAAACAGCTCCTCAACCAATTCGGGATTGAATGTTGACGCCAACCCGATCGGCTGCGGAAAACTCGTCGCCCCAATCGCCGCATGGCCGTGAAGGCATTCTTCATGGAAAATCACCGGGATCCCCAGCGGCATCTCCTCGACAAAAAACCTCTGGATGGCGTTGGTCAATTCAGCCATCCCGCGGGCGTCCTTTCCTTTGCCGGCATCGCTGGGCCGGCCAACCTGCCCAATCCCCGCTCCTTTACCGAAGCCCCTCCTGGCCTTGGCCGAATCAAAGTTGCCTTCCGCATCCACCAGCGTCTCCGCCTTGCCTCGCCAAATACACATCATCTGCGCTGCCTTTTGTTCCAGGGTCATGCGCGCGAGCAGATCCTTTACGCGCCTTTCGGGTGTCAGCGCGGCATTCTTGTAGGCGGGCACAGCGGACGCCTTCGAGCCGCCAAGCCCGGCGCGAAAAGGGGTTGTCTTCTTCTTCATAAAGCAGGTTCTGCCCATGGAGTGGTTGTTGTCTTTGCGACGGTTCTTCTCATTCGCTTCCGCGCCAGCATGGCCTCCCCGGAAGGAACTCTCCAGTCCAAAATTGGCTGCCTGGAGCGGGCGGTGAAAGCACGCGGAGGCTGTAGCCCTCAAAGCGAGAGGAACTCCGCCCGATTGGCCATTTCCGCAGGAGAACTGGCTTTGGTGAGGATCTCCAGGTACCCGATGCACCTCCCGATGGAAACGTGCAATTGGTGTGCGCAAACCAGGCCCGCAAGGTGGCGACCCTCGGCCTGGTGGCGGTGCGCAATCGCCAGTAGATCCTCCTCACTCGTAAAGAGAATCCTCCCTGAGGCAGTTGCGCGCAGCAGCAGCGGCTCGTCCTCGGCGCGGTCGTGCCCATCCCGGTACGCCGTCAGGACATCGAGGCCGCGCGGCCGGAGACCATGGGCAGTGCCAGCAGGCGCGTGCCGGTCAGTGCCTTCATCGGTCCGCCAGTCGAACACCAACCACCATGACGGCTTTGGCCGGATCATCGACCCAGTAGGTCACTGCAAAGTTCCCAATGATCTTGATCTGCCGCGTCCGCAAGCTCTCGTCCACATCCGTGAAGTCCCCCGGCGCGTACGGTTGATCCGCGAGTGAGCGGACGAACGCCATGATCATTCTGCGCTGTTGTCCCCGTCCAGGCACGCTGTCCAAAAGCCCAAAATGGAGATAGACGTCGTAAGGCGCCACTACTGACGCTCTCTCTTGTTCAGTTCGCGCTCAAACTGGGCGGGAGTGAGCCAGTGACTCGGGTCTCTGTCCTCCAGCCGTCGAGCCAAGATACTCTGGTAATCTCTGTCTTCGGCGTGCCGAAGATGAAAGAGAAATCCCACCACCTCGTCCTGCTCCCTTCGGGAAAGGGTGGCCAGCTTTTCTTTAATCTCTGCAACGCTCATAGTCAGAGGATAGGGGATGCTGCCCTGGTGCGCAAGCGAGCTCCCGTCAGCCCGTCGGCATCCTGGTCTTGTCGAGGTGAACCCGGACTTCCAGGGCGGCAAGCGACTGATGCTCGCTGGCATAGACCATCGGCAAGCCAACCGAGAAACCCAGGAACCTCGGCGCGCCTGAAAGCTACAACATGATCTTCGTCTTCGGCCAGACCAAAGCCGTGCGCATCGATACGGAAAATATCGTCGAGATCATCGAAGAACCATAGCAAGGCGCGGGAACTTACCCACGCCTTGCCGAGCGCAACCGTTCCAAGACGGCTACGGCGTCGTTCCCAACGCCGGTTGGCTGCCTCTGGCCGTCGTGTGCAAAACCGTCCAGATCCAATCGACACTGCCCGGACAAGCCGGCGTGCCCGACGTGACCTTGATGATCGTCCGCGGATCATGCCAGGCATGGATCTCCGCGTGACCGTCAAGGAATCCAAAGTCGCAGGCGTTGCCATGGTAATACCCAGGAAAATCCACCCATTCCGGAATGCCCGCCGACACAGCGAAGGACCCGTCATTCAGGCCAAGCACGTTCTCATCCAGGAAACACCAGACGTTGGCCGGCCCAGGCTGGCCAATAACCGACGACTTGAAGTAGGTGTTGTACGGCGCTCCAGGACGATTGGCGCCGTGGCTGCCGGTCAGCCATGGGCCGTTGACCGGAAACACCGGCGGTTCACTCTGAACATGACCGCTGTTGTTGGCGGCGAAGGTCCGGCAAACGGTGCCCACCGCCTGGCTCATGGAAATGGAACGAGCGGGAGGCACCATGGTTCCCTGTTTAGCGGGGTCTGCGCCGTCATAACGGCCATCAGGACGCGGATCGGCTGGACAGTGGAAGATCTTCACGTTGTTTCCAACGTATGTTGCCAGGAGACTGAGCTTCGGATTCCTCAGAATGTCCGGATCATACTCATGGGCGCCGCCGATTCCAGCTTGGCCGGGGCACCAGTCGTGGCCCAAAACAGTGTTGCCGTCGTCTGGGTTGGGGGGATAGTAATCATTGTTGTCCTGGGCGTACATGTGGACCGCCAGCAACAATTGCTTCTCATTGGTCATGCAATAGACCCCCTGAGCCTTTTGCTTGGCCCTCGCCAATGCCGGCAAAAGCATCGCCGCCAGTATCGCGATGATCGCAATAACAACCAGTAGTTCAATTAAAGTAAAGCCTGGGCGGACCTCATCGTGTCGCTCAGGCACAAGGAAGCGGCTTCCCTGGTGCGATTTTGGATAGATTTTCATGCGCTTGCAATCGAAGTGTTCACTCTCACTCTCACTC
>JBJKSV010000884.1:0-4433 GCA_046703605.1 Limisphaerales bacterium | reverse complement strand
GAGTGTGTTCATAGTTTGGCCATTGGCGGGCAGCACCCTGCGCCGGCGCCGCAGGCCCGAAGCCGGTGCTTCGCTTCGCCACGCGCAAGCAGGCGCCTTTCACCACACAACCCTGGTTTGGCGGTATTAACAACCATAGTTGATGTTGAGTATGAGTATGGCAGAATCGGGGAACATGAAAAGAGAAATTATATATCTACATCAATAAAAATACTGCGCTTATTTTGCTCACTGGGTAGCAAGATGTGGCCGGTGCCCTCAATCCCGCTGGCAGCGGTCAAGGCAGCGCGAATCGCACGACGCCCCGATGAGGGCGCCGATTGCCGAGTGCGAAGCCGGTGTTTGCGAAGATTTCAATTGACCTGGGGCGATGGGAGATCAACACTCACTTATGAAGTGTGGAAGGATAAATAGCATACATTATTGAAGTCATGACCCGTTCTTCTTCTAATCCCATTCCGGTCCTTGCCCTCTGCACCCTGTTGGCGTCGCTCCTTGCCGCCAGGGGGGGAGGCACGGTTTCGAGCCTCAGCCAGAGCGAGCTGGAATCCGCCCTGGCGGGGGGAGGCACGGTGCTCTTTGGGACGAACGGAACGGTGGTGCTAACGCAGACGATCACGATTTCCAAGGACGCCCGCCTGGATGCCAACGGCTTCGACGTGACGATCAGCGGCGCCGGCGCCGTCAGGCTGTTCGAAGTGAACACGAACGTGCAGTTTGAACTCAACGGCTTGTCCCTGGCCGGCGGGTTGGCCGCGGGCGCCGATGGGCAGGATGGCGATCCCGCCCCTCCCGGCCAGGATGGCTATGGCGCCGGCATCCTCAACCTGGGAGGCACGCTGCGGCTCACCGACTGCACTCTGACCAACTGCATCGCCCAAGGTGGCAACGCCGGTATCGATCATGCCGACGGGCCTGATAACACCGGCAGTGGTGGCCGGGGCTTCGGGGCGGCGTTGTGTAACCTGGACGGCCAGGTCTATCTCACCAATTGCACCTTCACTGGGAATCGAGCCGTGGGCGGTCAAGGCAGCGCGAACGTGTCGATCATGTCATCGTCAGGCAAATCCGGCAACGCATTGGGAGGAGCTCTGTGGTCCGACGGAGGCACAGTCTATCTGCGCGACGTCAGCTTCATCGCCAACCAAGCGGACGGCGGAACGGCCCTCTCCGAGCGGGGATACGATGAACTGGCGGGGGACGGTATGGGTGGGGCCATTTTTGCCACGAATTGTTCGGTGGACATGGAAAGCTGTCTCGTTATTAGCAACACCGCTTCCGGAGGTCTCGCTCCGGATTCCATGACCTACATACTTGGCTCCCAGGGCGGCGCGGCAATGGGCGGAGCCATGTTTGTCTCAGCCGGTTCTTACGGCGCCATTGTGGCTTCGAGCTTTCAAGGCAATTCGGCCAACGGCGGTCGTGCTGGCCGCGGGAACCCCGCCGGGACCGGCCGAGGCGGCAGCATCTTCAACGCGGGAACGCTTGATGTGAGCGAGACGACGTTTGCCGGCGGAAGCTGTGTGGAGGGAGGCGGGGGGCCGATGCCAATCGGAGCCCAGGGCGGGGCGATTTGCTCCGAGAATTCGCTGGTGATCAACGCCTGCACATTCGATGGCAATCGCGTCCAGGGCGGGGCTGGGGGCGGCAGTGAATTTGGCGCGCCGGGAGGCGCCGGTGAAGGGGGCGCGATCTGGAGTTCGGGTGTGATGGCGGCTACGAATTGCACCTTGGCCTCGAATTGTGCGGTGGGCGGCCTCGGTAACACCACGCTCAACAACTTTGATAATCCCGGAGGGCCGGCCCATGGCGGTGCGCTTTGCCTCAGCAACGCCGTGGCGAGCCTGGTGAATCTGACCATCGCCGCCAATCAGGTCGAAGGCGGAGATTCGTTCCTGTTTTCCGGTTACTTTGGTCCGGCCGAAGGCGGCAGCCTGTGGGCCACGAATAGCAGCGTCACCCTGCGCGGCACGATTCTGGCCAAGGGCACTGGCGGCGGAGAAGTATCCGGCCCGGTCACAGACGGCGGCTATAATCTCTGCTCCGATGGAACCGCCGACTTTTCCGCCCCGGGCAGTCTCAACAACACGGATCCTCTCCTCTCGGCCCTCAGCGACAACGGCGGCCCCACCCTGACGATGGCGCTTTTGCCGGGCAGCCCGGCTCGCGATGCCATTCCCTCGGGATTCCCGTCGCTCGATCAGCGCGGAGTCCTTCGCCCGCAAGGGTCGTTGGCCGACATTGGTGCATTCGAGGAGATGGAAGACGGCTCTGAACCGGCCATCGTGCGTCAACCCGCGGGAGCAACCGAGCCGCCGGGCGCCAACGTGGTCTTCACGGTTGCCGCCGCGAGCAACGGCGCCCTGTCCTACCAGTGGTGCAAGGATGGCACGCCTGTTATCGGCGCCACAACTTCCTCGCTTACCCTGACTAATCTCCAGGCAGCCGATGCGGGCGCTTACTCGGTCGAGGTGACCAGCCCCGCCGGCCAGGTCTGGAGCGAAAACGCAGTCCTGGCAGTGGACCCGCCCCCGGTTGCGCCGATCGATCCGCGCGACTTGCAGTGGCGGTTCTCAGGCGCCACCAACACCCTCTACTGCGCCGCCAACGGCCTCGGAATGCTCGTGGCCGTCGGGCAAGACGGCATGGTCCTTTCCTCGACCGATACGGTGGCGTGGACCAGGCGCCAGAGTGGCACGACGGAGGATCTTTATAGTGTTGCTTACGGGAATGGTGTTTTCGTCGCCGTAGGCGGGACTACGCACTCTGTGGTTCTGACCTCCCACGACGGCATCCTCTGGACGCCGCAGGCGGCCACGCAAGGCAACGCGCTCAAGGCTGTGGCCTGGGGAACGAACTCCTTCGTGGCGGTCGGCGAACAGGGGACTATCCTCACCTCGACCAACGGCGTTACATGGTCCCAGCGTCCTACCGGCGTGACCAACACCTTGTTCGCGGTTAGCGCCGGCAACCTCTACTTTAACCCTGTAGGTGGAGGAGGCGGACCGCTTTTTGTCGCTGTGGGCGAAAAAGGGGCTCTTTTGACTTCGCATGATGGTATTTCCTGGAACGTTGGAAAGTCGGGCACTTCTCTTGATCTCTATTGTGTGGCTTCAGTTGACACCCGCAGGGGCGATACGGTGCTGTTCCTGGCGGCGGGCGCCCACGGCACTGCGGTCGAATCGACTGACGGCGACAATTGGGCTGTGGTTACACTACCAACGGACCATGACCTCTATGCCGCGGCAGGGGCGGGGGCGCTAGGCAATGATGCCGTCGGGCAATACGCTTTGGCTGGTGCCGGAGGGACATTCCTCACTTCCACGGACGGCACCGCCTGGTCGATGCCCGCCAGCGGGACTGCAGTCAGCCTTCACGGGCTGCTTCCCTTTGGCGGCGAGTTCGTGGCGCTGGGTGACGAAGGCACGATTCGCTGTGGCCTGGTGTTTCTGGAGCGAGATTCGCACGTCTCCGCCTACCTGCGCTCGGCGGTATGGGGCAATGGAACCTATGTCGCGGTCGGCGATTCCGGAACCGTCGTTTCCTCCGCCGATGGCCGCAATTGGACGGCGATCCAATTAGCGACCAACAACCTCTACAGCGTGGCATACGGGAATGGTCGCTTTGTCGCAGTTGGCGCCGGGCCGCTCGTCCTGGTTTCCACCAATGGCTGGCAATGGGTGGAGACCGCATTGGCGGCCCCGCCGGATGCGGTCAACGTCGTGCTTGAGACGGTGACCTTCGGCAATCGCTCTTTCATTGCCGCGGGCTCCTATTCGGTTTCCGACCCGGCTAGCCCGAGCCGCGGTTTGCTCGCCTTCTCGCCGGACGGCTTCGGGTGGAAATCCTCGACGGCTTTACCGGCGGGTGATGTCTCCTTTTACCTGGTGCCCTACCATGCGCCTGTCTGCGCGGGACCGGACGCCTTCGTGCTGGGTGGCAGCAACTTATTCACTTCAACCGACGGTATCAACTGGACAGAGCGGGTCCCTGGTAGCCAATTCTCTCCCATCGCGTACGGTTCGAGCCATTACATGGCTCTGGGTGGGTCCTTGGACCAGCAGCACCAGTCGGCGGCAACCTCGACCGACGGAACGAATTGGAACGTGGTCGCGATATCTTCGGTCCAAGGCTTTTCCGGTTTGGCCTGGGGGGCGGGCGCGTTCCTCGGGGCCGGTAGAATCAACGGCATACCCTACTTTGGCCAGTCAACAGATGGCGCGAACTGGACCGTGGGCGTGTTGTCCGTACCGCGGATCACCTCCATGCTCACCGCCGATTGGGCACTTGACGTTGCGTTCGGAGCCAATTCGTTTGTCATTGTCGGGAATCAGGGCCTGATATTGCAATCTGCCCCTCGGGAGGAATCTTCGCAGCTCCGGATCAGCCTCTCTGGAAAGGTCCCGACCTTGACGATTATCAGTGAGCCAAAC
>JBJKSV010000883.1:0-2983 GCA_046703605.1 Limisphaerales bacterium | reverse complement strand
GTTCTTGAACGACTTCAACATTGGCAGCGCCACCACCACCATCGTCCCCACCAATGGACCGATTGCCCTGCGCATCGGCCGGCGCCCCGACGGCACGGTCCAGCTCGTGGGCAACGTGGCTGAGATTCTCATCTATAAACCGGCTTTATCGGACGCGGACATTTACAAGGTTGTCACCAGTTACCTGCAACCCAAGTACGGCCTGGTGTTCGACATACCGCCAACGGTGGCCGTTACCGCGCCGACCGACGGTTCATCGTCCGCCGCCGGTTCGCCGATTCCGGTGACCGTCAGCGCCTCCGATTCGGATGGATACCCCGCCAGCGTGGCGGTGTATGGCAACGGCATGCTGCTTGGAACCGCTTCCGCCTCGACCCATGCCAGTGCGGCGTCTTACTCCCTTGACGTGAATACCCGCTACCCTGGCAACCTGACGCTCATGGCCGTGGCCACCGACGATTACGGTCGCAGTTCAACCTCCGCCCCGGTCACAGTGACGATTACTGGCTCGGCCCCGAGCTCGCTCCCGGTCACTTCGGGCCTCCAACTTTGGCTCGAAGCCAATGCCGGACTGCAAACCAACGCCGACGGCACCGTTTCGAAATGGTCGGACCAGTCCGGCAAAGCCAATGACGCGGTTTCATACGATCCATCAACCGCCCCCATCCTGGCCCCGGATACGCTCAACGGGAACCCCGCCTTGCGTTTCGACGGCACCGACCAGTTCCTCGAAGTAGATACCGATACCTCCTTTACCGCGAGTAATCTCACGACGCTGGCCGTGGCGAAATTCAATGGCTTTCCCGACTCTCCCAAACAGGTGGTCTGGACCAAATCGGCGACCGGAGTGGCCGCCCCCGTCGACTGGTGGATACAGACCGATGGTTCCTCGCAGGTCTATCGGGGCGACGGACTCAACTTCGGAGGGCCTGTGGCGAGCCTCCCGGACATTCCATCCGGGGCCTTCACGGCCCTGGGCTTCACCGTTGATGGTTCAACGGTAACGCATTACCTCGGTGCCACCACGAACGGGAGTGGGACCATCGCGACCAATGTTGCGGATCTTGGCGAGCCCTTGTATATCGGCCGTCGTGATGACGGCGGGACCCAGTTGAACGGAGATCTTGCCGAGATCCTGCTTTATGACAGGGTCCTGTCCGAATCGGACATCTCCAATATCGTGAGCTACCTCGCTGCCAAATACAGCCTGGTTCAGCCCTCCTACGTCAGCGCGCCTCCGGCAGTCAGCATCACCTCGCCGGCCGGCGGCTCGACCTTTGCCGCCCCCACGACAGTCACATTTGCCGTTTCGGCTTCTTCCACCCGGAGTGCGATAACCAAAGTGAGTCTATTCGCCAACGGCCAGATCTTTGCCACTCTGACCAATGCCCCCTATCAGGTCCCGCTGGACCTGCTTACTCCTGGCACGGTTGACTTTATGGCGGTCGCCCAGGACACCTGGGGCATCCAAAGCACCTCCACCCTCGCGGTGACTCTCACCGGCAGCGCCACCGTGCCGCCAGTCACTGCGGGCCTCAAGGTCTGGCTGGAGGCCGACAAAGGAGTTACTACCAACGCCGCAGGGGCGGTGACCGCCTGGGCGGACCAGTCCTCGAGCGGCAACGATGCGGCGCCTCTTGATCCCAGCACCTCGCCCATCCTCGTGCCGGACGCGCGGAACGGAAAACCGGTCCTGCGTTTCGATGGCAGCGAACAATATCTCCAGGTCGGTGGCGACACCTCGTTTACCGCGGGTGATATCTCCTCCTTCGCCGTCATTAAGTTCAGCGACTTCGACACGTATCGAACCGTGTGGACCAAGACCCTTAATAACCTCGCGGCCCCGGTGGACTGGTATTTTGCCGCCGGGTCCGGCCAGCCCAATTTATTCCGCGGGGACGGCGCGACCTACGGCGGTCCGGTGGTGGGCAGTGCGGCCCCGGCTGGAGCCTACGCTGTGGTTGGGTTTACCGCCAGCGGAGGGGACATCTCGGAGTTCCTGGGCTACAATGAGACCGGCTCAGGCACGATTGCGGTGGCCCCCGGAGACGCCGGACTACCTCTGCAAATCGGCCGTCGCATGGATGGCGCTGTCCAGATGAAGGGCGACGTTGCCGAAATCCTCATTTACGATCATGCTGTCTCGGATGCGGACCGCATCCAGATAGCGAATTACCTTGAGGCCAAATGGGGCATCACCGCGGTGCAGGTGGCGAACAAGCCTCCAACGGTTTCGCTCACCAGCCCGGCCAATGGCACCAGCATTGCGGCTCAGGGAGTGCTCAACGTGACGGCGGATGCCACCGATCCGGACAGCCCCATCGCGCGGGTGGATTTCCTCGCCAATGGCTCCGTCATCTCGTCTAAAACCGCCCCTCCGTATCAAATCTCATTGCAAGTGCTGACTCCTGGCCAGGTCACCCTTTTGGCACAGGCCTTTGATATTTGGGGCGCCGGTGCCACCTCGGCGCCGGTGACTCTCACTGCCACCGGAAGTGGCCCAGTCTCCTCGCCACCGATGCCTGGCCTGGTGCTGTGGCTCAAGGCCGATGCGGGCGTGAGCACCAACGCGGACGGCTCGGTCGCCTCGTGGACGGACCAGTCGGGCAACGGCAATGACGCTGCCCAGGACCTCACCTCCGGCTACCAGTCGCCGCTGCTTGTCACTGACCCGCAGACCGGCGGCGCCGCCTTGAGTTTTGATGACAACCTGCGGTACCTGACCGTGCCCAGTTCGCCCAGCCTGGCACTGACTAATGATCTGTCCCTCTTTTACGCGGCGAGTTTTGCTGATTTTGCTACCGAGCGTCCGCTCTGCGCCAAGACGAGCTCAGACGGCCCGCACCCCTTCGATTACTATGTGAATACCACCGGGCATGCGGTGATGTCACGCGCCGATGAACGCGGCGGGACCGACGTCACCAGCGCTCAGCCCATCCGGCAGGGAACAATTGTTGTAGGTGGTGTCACCGTCGAGGGCTCG
>JBJKSV010000882.1:0-2797 GCA_046703605.1 Limisphaerales bacterium | reverse complement strand
CTCGAGGATCGTCCGCGCCCGCTCCTCGATAGCCGAGTCAAACAGGCTCGAGGAGGCAGCCAACTGGCGGAGCCGGCGTGCAAAGCCGGCATCGGTGTGGCGAATCACTTTCATGGAGGATGAGGCTAAGGGATGGATCGGCGAAAGTCAAAGCGCGTGGCGGGATGCGCGGGGATTAGAGCGCGAATGTCCCAACCTTGAAGGGCGCGGAGCGGAAGCGCTACCCGCCAGGTTCGTCCCGGCTGCGCCTTCGGTGGCAAGGAGCCGGGACGGTGGCACAGCTTGATTATGGCGCCGAGCTGGGTGAAATCCGAAACTCCAAGAAGCCGACTACTCCATAGCGTTGCGAGAACCCAGGACTTCCCTTGCAAGCTTCTCCGGGTCCTGGCTGACGTCGTAGGGCCGGAGCCGGAAGCTGTAGCTGTAATCCTGGCACGGGATCAAAAAGGCCTTGTGCGGCCAGGCGCCCCAACTGTTGTCACCGCCGACTCCTTGCTGTTTGAGGTCGAGGTTCAGCGTGATATAGGCTCTGCGAGGCAACTCGAAGGCATGCCCGGCGGCGTTGAGGTCCTCGGTGCCATAATGAAGGGCATTCACGCTGAGCAGAGGCTCTCCAACCGCCAGCAGACCAACCTTGCCGTTGCTCAACGCCACCCAGCGTGTGTCCACTTTGTTGCCTGTTTCCCCCGGACGCGTGTAGTCAGCATAAAACTGTTTGCTCACCGTGCTCGTATAAAGCCCGAACTTGGCGTCCTTGCGATCTGCGTAAGTCTCCTGCGGACCAAGGCCAAGCCAGGTGATACGTTCAAATCCGGCGGGCAAGGCCATCTGCATGCCCAAGCGCACCAGGTCGGGAAGCCGGGTCTGGTCTGGCTTGAAGTGAGCGCGGACTTCAACATCACCGCTGCCATAGACCTCATAATCCGTTTCCCAAGCCGCATCGACCTTTGGCAGCGAAGTCATAATTCTTACGACAACCGAATCCGATTGCGCTTGCTTCTCTGCCGAGATGCCAGCCACCTTCGCTCCGGCCAGGGCATTCAGCCAAATGCCCTGGGAGCGGAGCATGTTCCGGCCGCGGTCGTTATCGATTTGCGCGCGCCAGAAGTCCGGGCGCAGAGGTGCGTGGATCAACTCGACCCCGTGGAAGCGCCAGGACGTAAGAACCCCGGCTTTCTTATCAAATACGGCCTGAAAGTCCTTCCCAGCCACCACAATGTGGTCGCTGTCCTCGGAAAGCGTGAGTTGTGCCATGCTGCGGGTGTCGAGAACACTGGCTGGAGCGCTGTCGGGCAGCTTGAATTCATCCCAGGCGATTTCGTAACCAGAATGCGCCCAGGGCATGTCGTGGCTCAGCACGAAACTCAATTCCAGGAAATACTCGACTCCGGGCCGCGGGGTGAAGGGGGCCACCGGGATAGTCAACTGTTCCGAGGCCCGTGGGGCCAGTTCCAGGTCAGGAAGGGAGCCGCTCTGGATTTCCTTGCCGTCGGCTTTGAGCCGCCAATAGCCCCGCGCCACATCCTTCAGGTTGGTGAAATCATACCAGTTCTTTACCTCGACCACGCGCCGGTCAAGGTCCACCGGACGGCAATGGATGTATTGATAGACGTGCTTGACCTCGTAGAGCCCTGGATGCGGGCGCCGGTCGGGCGTGACCAGGCCGTTGCAGCAGAAATTATTGTCGCTGGGTGTGCCTTCAGGCCCGAAATCTCCGCCATACGCCCAAAAGGTCTTGTCCCCCGGCTTGACCGGTTCAAAATGAGCCATCGGCACCGCACGCTGCTTCTGGCGCAGGCCCTGATCGACCCAGTCCCAGATAAAGCCGCCCTGCAGATAAGGCTTATTGTAAATGAGATTCCAATAGGACCAAAAGTCGCCGGAACCGTTGCCCATCGCATGCTCGTATTCGCACATGATGAAAGGGCGCGTCTCTGGTCGGGAGGCATAATCCGCCAGAGTGCGGGGATTCGGATACATCGGACACATGATGTCGGTGTAAGGCTGGCCATCGGCTCGCTCGTACTGGACGGGCCGGCTGGGGTCGCGTTGGTGAATCCACTTCGAGGTTGCCTCGAAATTCGGGCCGTCTCCCGCCTCATTACCGAGCGACCAGATGATGATCGATGGATGGTTCTTGTCGCGCTCGACCATGCGAACGGTGCGGTTCTTATGGGCGGCCGCCCAGGCGGGGTTTTTGGCCAAGGTTCGGGGGCCGTAGCCCATCCCATGGCTCTCGATGTCCGCTTCGTCGATAAGGTAAATGCCGTAGCGATCGCACAGGTCGTACCATGCCGGTTGATTCGGATAATGGGAGCAGCGCACGGCGTTGAGGTTGAACTGTTTCATGAGGCGGATGTCCTTCTCCATCACCTGAGGGGTAATGGCCTGGCCACGATCGGCATCAATCTCGTGGCGGTCGGTGCCCTTGATCAGGATGCGTCGGCCGTTGACAAGCAAGTTCCCATCGCGGATTTCCACACTCCGGAACCCGACATTTACCGGCACCACCTCGAGCGTCTCGCCGGAACTGTCCTTGAGCGTAAGCAGGAGCTTGTAAAGGTTCGGTTTTTCGGCAGACCATTTCAAAGGGTCGGCCACCGAAAAGCTCTGGCGCCGAACGAGTTGTTGTCCGGCATCGATGCTGGTTTCGATGGGCGCCGAAGAGAGGACCGTACTGCCATCTGGGGCGATGAGGTCGGCGGTCAAGGACACCGTGGTCTTTTCTGGAAGATAGCTGACCAACTGAGCATCGATTTTAAGTTGGGCATCGCGGTATTGGGAATCGAGCGGTGTC
>JBJKSV010000881.1:0-6596 GCA_046703605.1 Limisphaerales bacterium | reverse complement strand
GCCAATGCTCCACGGGGATGAAAGCCGCCGGGACCATGTAGGCTGGCAATTTACGCTTGAGAAATCCCAATAGCTCGCTGACGTGCAGGTCACCGCCGTTCCGAAGCATGACATACGCCACCAACCGCTTCCTGCCAGGTTCATCTTCACGCGCAAGGACCGCTGCGTCCTTGATGTTGGGGTGCGCCCTCAAAGCAGTCTCGATTTCCCCCAACTCGATCCGGAACCCACGAAGCTTCACCTGCTGATCGCAGCGACCGACAAACTCCAGCATGCCATCCGCCCGGTAGCGGACCAGGTCCCCCGTTCGATAAAGCCGCTCGCAGGGGATTTCCGCATGGAGCGGGTTTGGGATGAATCTCTCTTGAGTCAGCTCTGGACGATTGAAATAGCCTCGAGCCAGGCCTGCTCCGCCGAGGCACAATTCGCCCGCCACACCGATGGGCACCGGGTTGAGCCCGGAGTCGAGCACCAAGGCGCGCATATTGGCGATGGGTCGGCCAATGGTCAGAGAGTGTTCGCCCGGTTTAACCACGTGGCAGGTGGCGGTAATCGTGGTTTCGGTCGGACCGTAGGCATTGATGAGCGTAATGCTGTCTCGGACTCTTTCGCGCCAGCGGTGGAAAGAGGCGTCGGAGGCCTTTTCGCCGCCGATAATCACCAACCGGACGCAAGGGGGAAGCGAATCGGATTGGAGCGCCTCTACCAGTTCGTGCCAGTATGCGGTGGGCAGGTTCAGCACCGTAAGTTGCTCAGAGCGGATGAACTCGAAGAACCGGGGTGTCGATGAAAGCGCCTCGTCGGTCCGAAGAACAACGGTGCAGCCCGCTAACAGGCTCGGGAAGATCTCTTCAATGGAGATATCAAAACTGATCGGGCTGAATTGCAGGACCCGGTCCGCCGCTTTCAAGCCGTAAGTCTGGCGGATAGCAAAATTGTGGTTGAGCAGTGTACGATGACTGATGGGCACTCCTTTGGGGAGCCGGGTCGAGCCGGATGTGTAGATCAAGTATGCGAGATTCTCCGGCTTGGCATCGGTGGCGGGCGCGGTGTCGGAGGCGCGTTCAATGCGCGCGGTCCGCCGCGGATCGTCGAGGCAGACAACTTCGCAAGCCAGGGCGGGCAGCCCATGCTGGAATCGGATCTGGGTCACCAGGACACACGCCTTCGAATCAGAGAGCATGTACTCCAGCCGTTCGCGAGGGTAGGCGGGGTCCAGAGGGACATACGCTGCGCCCGCTTTTAGCACCGCCAACAACGCCACTCCGAGGTCTAGAGATCGTTCGAGACAAACGGCAACCAGCGTGTCAGGCCCGACGCCCAGGCCCTGTAAGTGGTGGGCCAGGCGGTTGGCGCGGCGGTTCAGAGCGTCATAAGTCAACTCTTCACTGCGGTAGCGGACCGCCACCGCATTTGGGGTGCGTGCCACCTGCGCTTCGAAATGCCGGGGATAAATCGTGTCGAGCGGAAACGGGACATCCGTGCGGTTCCACTCGGACAGCAGTTGGCGCTGCTCGGAAGCGGGGCGCTGTGGCGCCGGACCTTGGGGTTCGGAGCGCCTGGCTTTCGCCGCAGAGTTGGGTGTGTCAGGGACCCCGTCGTTCGAGACTGAGGAAAGCGTCGGAGGGGTGCATTGCGTCAAATGCCGGTTCAGGGCCTGCGCCAGGACCGCGACGCAGGGCTCACCGAGGATGCCTTCGTGGGCGCCGGGAACCTTCACGACAGTCACGCCCCCCAGGGCGAATTGGCTCCAGCCGTAATCGGCCGCGAAGGAGCAGACCATTGGATGGCCCGGACTGCGGAACAGATGCACGCGTCCGGCGAAGGGACTGGGGTGGTACTTCATCAAAGCCCGTAGATGGGCCTCCCAGAGCTCTCGTTCTTCGGGAGAGAAGGTGGCAAGGTCCACCAGGGCTTCCATATCCGCTTTTGGCAGGGCTGCTTCGTCCCTGCCAAACCCGCGCCGGACTTGCCTCAGCCACAGGCGGGACTTCCATCGGAAAAAGGCGCTCTGTTGAGAGTGCGGCAAACGGAAGAAGGAATTCGCGCAAAAGAACAGATTGCGCGCGAAACGCAATGGCCACAGGGGGGTGTAATGAATCCGGTTGTAGCTCGAATTGGGCGGCGCGCAATTCATCAAGGCAAGCACGGCTACCTCTTCCCCTTGCTCGAGTAATTGTCGCGCCATTTCGAAGGCGACGTTCCCGCCAAAACAGTAGCCGCCCAGATGATATGGACCGTGCGGTTGGAGCTCGCGGATTTCCGCGACGTAGCTCGCCGCCATTTCTTCAATGGTTTCCACCTCATCCAGGCCGGCCAATCCGCGTGATTTCAATCCATAGACCGGCTGCTCGTTGCCAAGCCGTCGCGACAAGTTCACATAGCCCCAGAACATTCCTCCGCCGGCGCCATGGACCAGAAACAATGGTGGACGAGGTCCCTCTGATTGAATCTCCACGAGTAACTTCTGCCCCGAAAGCCGGCCGCCCGATCCTTCGCGGATGGTCACGGCCATTTGCTCGATGGTCGGCGCCTGAAAGATCGACATCAGCGGCAGTCTGCGACCGAACTCCTTTTCGATTTGGGCGAGCAGGCGCAGCGCCAGCAGGGAATGGCCGCCCAATTCAAAGAACCCGTCCTCAATGCCAATCGGATGAACGTCCAGAACATTCTCCCATATCTCCCGGAGCTTGACTTCAACCGCGTCGCGCGGTGTCGCGCAGCCCTGTTCCAATCGTGGCCTGGAGCCTCCCGGGTCGGGCAGAGCCTGCCGATCCACCTTGCCGTTGGGCGTCACGGGCAGGGCGTCGAGCCGCATGAAAACCGACGGCACCATATACTCAGGGAGTTCTCTGCGCAAAAAGCGACGTAGCCGGCTGTCATTTGGAGCACGCCAGCGCCGGGCGACAAAATAGGCCACCAGGCGCTTGGGTTGGCCCACGCCATTGCGGCATGCCACGACGGAGTGACGGACACCGGGATGGCGATTCAACACGACCTCAATCTCACCCGGCTCGATCCGGAATCCACGGATCTTCACCTGTTCGTCCATCCGCCCCAGGAATTCCAGCACTCCGTCCGCCCTCCATCGCACGCGGTCCCCGGTGCGATAAAGCCGCTCTCCTTCCCGGAAGGGATTTGGGACGAATTTTTCGGCATCCAACTCCGCCCGATTCCAATATCCCAACGCCAACCCGTCGCCGCCGGCATACAGTTCGCCCGGTACGCCGATAGGCACTGGCTTGCGCCGCACATCCAGGACATAGACCTGCGTGTTCGAGATCGGCCGGCCAATCGGGACGTTCGCCGCTTCCTCGGACAGGTCCTGGATAAGGTGGCAGCAGGTGAAGGTGGTGTTCTCCGTTGGGCCATAGCCATTGAGCAAGCGCGCCGGAGGACGATCCCGCAGAACCGCTCGAACCGAATGAGGATCCAGCGCCTCTCCGCCCACAATGAGCGTGCGCACACTCTCAAAGGCGCCAGGCTTCTCGCTCACAACCTGATTGAACAGGGCCGCGGTGAGAAACATCGCGGTAATTCCTTGTGCGCGCAGTTCTCTCGCAAAATCGGCGGGTGACAAAATGACATCGTTCCGCAGGCCCACCAACTGCCCTCCGTTTAGCAGGGCGCCCCAGGTCTCGAAAGTGGCGGCATCGAATGAGATGTTTGAAACCTGGGCGACTCGATCCGACGGTCCCAGCTGAATGTAGTTTGTATCGCGCACCAGGCGGACGACCGCCCGATGCGGCACCACCACCCCTTTGGGACGCCCGGTCGAACCGGAGGTGTACATCACATAGGCGGGACTCCCCGGCCCTGGAACCGGTTCGGCTCGCCGACACTCCACCGCCTCTGTGGGTGAAGGAATCTCCCCGAGGCTCAAGCCTTGCTCCTGGGCGTCGATACAGAGTACCTGGATAGGGCCTTGCGGCAAACGCTCAAGCAGGTGGTGTTGGGTCAACAAAATTGAGCACCGGGAATCCCGGAGCATGAACTCCAACCGCGCCAGCGGGTAAGCCGGATCCAGCGGCAGATAGGGGTGTCCGGCCTTGAGGATTGCCAGCATTCCCACTGCCATAGCCGGGCACCGTTCGACGCAGAGAGCGATGGGGGCGTTGTCCTCTGTGCGGTGTTGTTTGAGTTGCCGGGCCATCCGTTCGGCGCGCGCCTCCAACTCGCCATAGCTCAGCGATTCCGCGCCGTAGCTAATGGCCGTGGCCTCCGGGTTGAGCCGCGCTTGCTCGGAAAACAGTTGGTGAATGCTTTTCTCACGGGGATACGGCGTCATTGTGTGGTTCCATTGCTCAAGCACCTGTTGCCGCTCTTGCGCGCTGAGCAATGGCAATTCGGAGAGGCGCTGAGTGGGATCAGAGGCAATGCCGCCCAGAAGAGCCTCGAAGTTGGCCAGCAACCGGGCGATAGTTTGCGCGTCGAACAGGTCCACGTTGTACTCGACGCGAGCGAGCAAGCCCCGGGCCGTTTGCCGGAGGATAAAGGTCGTTTCAAACTTGGCCGCGCCCGTTTCCACTTCGCTGAAATCCCACTTCAGGCCGGGCAGAGAGATCGGTTCGGGCAGGCTGTCTTGGACCGAGAACATCACCCTCGAGAAGGGGAGAGGTCCGGGCGAGCGGTCAGGGTGTGAGGCGGCCACCAGCTTGTCAAAAGGCAGGTCCTGATGCGCGTAGGCCTGGAGCGTGACAGCCCGTACTCGCTCTAACAATTCCTCAAAGCTCGGGTTCCCGGCCAGGCTGCTCCTCAACGGCAGCGTGTTGACGAAACAGCCAATGATTCCCTCGGTCTCAAGCCGGTTGCGTCCGGCGATGGGCGAAAGCACAATGAGGTCGTCCTGGCCCGTATAACGATGGAGCAGAGCCTTGAGGGCCGCGAGCAGCGTCATGAACAGGGTCGCCTCTTTCTGTCGTGCCAGTTGGTCCAAAGCGCCGGCCAGCTCGACGGGAAAAAGCCGGGTTGCCGAGGCACCGCGGAAAGTCGGTGTCGAACCGCGGGGGTGGTCGGTTGGCAGCTCTGTGATCGGCGGCAGATTGCGAAGCTGGCGCTGCCAGAATTTGAGTTGCCGAGCCGCCGCCTCCCCGCGCAACCACTCCTGCTGCCAGTCGGCGTAATCGGAATATTGGATGGGGAGATCGGGCAACACGGCCCGGCTGCCTTGGACTGCGGCCTGGTAAAGGTCCGCTAGCTCCTGGAAGAGGATCTTCAGCGACCATTCGTCGGCGATAATATGGTGGAGATTAACCAGGAGGCGGTGCTCTGCCGCTCCCAATCGCAGCAACATCGCCCGGAGCAATGAAGGAGCCCCCCCCAGATCGAAGGGGCGGACCGCCTCCTCCCGGAACAACCGCTCCGCCTCGGCGCCTTGCTCTGAATCGGAAAGGTGTGTGAGATCAACCGTGCGCAGAGTAAAAGTGGCAGGCGGGTTGATGACCTGCGCCGGGAACTCGTCAAGTCGTGGGAAGCGGCTGCGCAAGGTTTCGTGACGGGCTATAAGCGACTGGAATGATTGCTCCAGGGCCGCGGCATCCAACTTGCCTCTTAACCCAACAGCCACTGGCACATTATACAGCGCGCTGTTCGGCTGGAATTGGTCAAGAAACCAAAAGCGCTGCTGCGCCGAAGACAATGGAACAGGGCGTTCCGATGCCGCAAGGCGTTTCAGGCGCGCGGCCAATCGCTCGCGTTTCTGTTGCAAGGACATCTGCGGGTCCTTCAGGCGCCTGGTTTCTACACCCTGCTTGTCAGCGGCTCCTTTCAAGCTTTCCGGCTTTGGACTCATATATGGTGCTTATCTCTTGAGAAGCGCGGATACGCTCCTTCCGGGGAGATCCTTGGCACGGATCTCAATTTCTCCGGGCATTTGCTGGATATTCGGTGTTGGTTGTTTGATGTTCGATGTTTGTTCGCGTCTTTCCATCGCCCTCACCTTTCTTCAAATTCGATCAGCAGTTCCTCAACCTTGCTCTCGGAGAGATCGTCCAGGTGACCGAGCAATTCCTCGGCCTTGGCTCGTTGCGCCCGACGGGCGATGATCGCCGGCGGCGGCGATCCATCGCGCCGGGCCTCCTCCAGCAACCGGGCCAGCGCTGCGACGGTGGGCGCCTCAAACAAGGCGCTGACCGGCAGTTCGACTTGGAACGAGCGCGCAATGCGCGAGACGATCTGGGTTGCCAAAAGCGAGTGCCCGCCCACCTGGAAGAACTCGTCATCAACCCCCAGCGAATCGAGCCCCAGCACCCGTTTCCAGATTTCCAACAGGAGGGATTCGGCCTGCGTTCGCGGCGGCACTGGCCGCTTGTCGTTTTCACTGGAAATCTGCTCCGGCGCCGGTAATGCCCGGCGATCCACCTTTCCGTTAGGAGTCAGCGGCAGGGAGCCCACGCGCACGAATTGCGCCGGCACCATGAACGGCGGAAGTTTCCTGGCCAGATCGGCCCGAAGCTCGGCAGAGGCCACTGTACGACCCGGGTCGGCGGCAAAATACGCGACCAACCGCTTCGCCGCTGAATTGTCCTCTCGTGCGACAACGACCGCTTCGCGGACGCCTGGAAGTTGGGCCAGCGCCGCTTCGACCTCTTCCGGTT
>JBJKSV010000880.1:0-4050 GCA_046703605.1 Limisphaerales bacterium | reverse complement strand
TCTATCCGCTTTCTTTTCAGGCCCCGAAACTCGACCGGGCCAGGGCTGTGCTGACCGGCAACCAGGCCATCGCGATGGGGGGAGCGGCCGCGGGGGTGAAATTCTATGCCGCTTACCCGATGAGTCCCTCCACCGGCGTTCTGATGTGGATGGCGTCCCACGCTCGCCAGTTGGGGATCATGGTGCGCCAGGTGGAGGATGAGATCGGTGTCATGAACATGGTCATCGGGGCGGCGCACGGGGGGTGCCGCGCGATGTGCGCGACTTCCGGAGGCGGATTTGCCCTGATGAGCGAGGCCGTCGGGATGGCGGGGATGATTGAGACGCCGGTGGTGTGTGTTGATGTCCAGCGCGCGGGGCCGGCCACAGGAGTGCCGACCAAGACTGAGCAGGGCGATCTTTGGCAGCTCCTGGGCGCCGGCCAGGGCGATTTTCCGAAAATCATTGTTGCGCCCACGAGCCAGCTTGACCTTTTCCACACGATTCCTGAATTGTTCAACCTCGTCGATCAGTATCAGTGCCCCGGCTTGGTGCTTTCGGACCTGCTCCTGTCCGAGGGCACATGCAGCGTGGACCCGGCCGACCTGGATTTCAGGCCGGCCATCCGGCGCGGCGAGTTGATTCTGTCCAACGGCAATGGCAACGGCGGGTCGAACCCCTACGGCGGTTACAACGACAGCACGTATCTGCGCTATAAGAATACGCCCAGCGGCATCTCGCCGCGCGCGGTGCCTGGACTGCCCGGCCACATCTACGTCGCGGCAACCGATGAGCATGATGAGGATGGCACGCTCATCAGCGATGAATTCACTAATCCCACGAAGCGCAGGATGATGGTCGAGAAACGAGCCCGGAAGATGCGGAACATCTTGAGCCAGGTCCTGCCCCCGCGGCTCTTTGGGCCCGAGACTGCGATGGTGACGCTGGTCGGCTGGGGCTCGACCCAGGGAGTCATTCGCGAGGCGGTCGAGAAGTTGGCCGCGGACGAGGGAATCGTCGCGAATCATCTTCAAATCAAGTGGATGGTTCCATTTCACGGAGAGGAGATCCGTCGCGTTTTGGCCTCCAGCAAGCGTGTCATCATCGTCGAAAACAATTTCTCGGGGCAGTTCGCCCGTTACCTCCGCTCCGAAACCGGCTTTTCAGCGCACGGCCACATCCGCAAATATGACGGCGAGCCTTTCAGGCCGCACCACATCGTCAGTGCGGTCAAGGAACAGCTTGCCGGCCAGACCGAGCTGTCGGTTCCGCGGCACGAGGTGTTGGTTTAACCCGCGCGCGTATGCCCCCAATTGATTTATGAGTACTGCTCTCCAAGTCGAACCAACCATCGAGACACCCACCTCCGCGGCCCAACTGGTTAAGGATACCTACAAGGGCAAAGTCCACCCGGACTGGTGTCCTGGGTGCGGCGATTTCTCCGTCCTCTCGGCGTTGCAGACCGCCCTGCTGGAGCTGCGCCTGAAGCCGCACGAGGTGGTCGTCATCAGCGGCATTGGCTGTTCCTCCAATCTGCCCGGCTTCATCAACACCTATGGGATGCACACCCTGCACGGGCGCGCGCTGGCGGTGGGGGTCGGGCTCAAGCTCGCCAACCATGCCCTCAAAGTCATTTGCGTCGGCGGAGATGGCGATGGCTATGGGATTGGCGGCAATCATTTCATGCACACACTGCGCCGCAACGTCGATCTCACCTACATTGTCATGGACAACCAGATCTACGGCCTGACCACCGGCCAGACTTCCCCCACCAGCGCCAAGGGCATGAAGACCAAGAGCACCCCTCACGGCAATGTCGAAAATCCGATCAACCCTATCCCGCTGGCTATGGTTGGAGGCGCTACATACGTCGCACGCGGATTCAGCGGCAAGCAGAAGCATCTCGTTGAATTGTTCAAAGGCGCCATTAACCACCACGGCTTCGCTCTTGTGGATGTCTTCAGCCCTTGCGTCACTTACAACAAGGACAACACTTACCAGTGGTTCAACCCGCGTGTGAAGGCCCTCGAGGAGCAAGGTCATGACCCGGCCGATTTCCACAAGGCCCTGGACAAGGGCTACCAATTTGGCGAGGAAGTGCCCATTGGCCTGTTTTGGAAACGAGACGACCTGCCCGCATTGGAAGACTTGGAACCTGTCCTGCACGATGGAGGCGGCCCGCTGGCATTTCGCAGTCTAGGCATTTCGGAGGAGCAATCACAGGCCCTGATACAGGAACTGCTCTAAGTCTAAGTGGCGATGGGCGCAAATACAGTGACGTGCCCACGGGGGCTACTCCTCCGCAATCGCAAATCGCAAATCTAAAATCGCAAATCGTGAATACGTCACTGAACTGACGCCCTGGAGCACTAAGGCTGCCGCTCCCATAGACCAAGCTTGCGTCCTTCCAGACTCGGCGGGTAGTCTTACGGGCATGGCACGCAAACTCCGGCTTCAGCACCTTGGCCCCGTCCGCCGCGGGGCACACCATCAGGAAAAACACGATCTGAAACCCCTGAGCGGGCCGCCCGCAATTCGAGCGGTCGCTCTTGCGCTCCTTTTGGCTGTTCTTTCCGTTTGCCGCCCTGCGAGCGCCACTGCCGAAACGACCTTCAACGGCAGGTTCTTCCGTGGGACTGGCGATGTCCAATACCTCCACTTGCTGGAGACGGCCCGCCGGATGTTCGCGCCCGACCCGAAGTACGAAAACCTGGCGATGCTTTACATGCCAACTTGGGACGGGTTGGTCGAGGGCCCGACTTGGGACGCCTGGTGGATTCAGAATAGCTACGGCCCAACCTACGCGCTTCTGCCCTTCCTCCAGGAGCCCTTCGTCACGTTTCTCCAGCATGCCCAGGACCTCTGGTTCGACCAAATGGGAGACGGCAAACGGGTCGGCGCAGCGCCGCCTTACAACTGGGTGGCGCCTGATGGCTGTCTCTGCGACTGCGCCCGGCCAGGCTGGATCATCTATCGGCAGGGCGATGGCCGGGTGCAAATCCATGATTGGGCCATGGAATTCACGGCGGCGGGAATCTTGCTCCAGTCCGAGTTGCTGCTCATCGGCCACGACGCGCAGGCCATCGCGCATTACCTGCCCAAGCTCGAACGCTGCGCCAATTTCATCGAGACCCGCCGCGATCCCACCAACAACCTCTTCCTGGCCGGGCCGGCCGCCAACCTGCTTGCCCCCAGTTACGCCGGTTGGAAAAAGCCGGACGGCGCCTATGGCAAGGCCTATTTGACGGGACTCTCCGTAACCTATATCGCCGCCCTGGACCGGCTGATCGAACTGGAGAAGCTGGCTGGACGCCCCGCCGAGGCCAAACTTCAGACTGCGCGGCGCGACTCCGCCAAAAGAGGTTTGGCCTTGCTCACCACCAAGGAGGGGTACTTTATCCGCTCGATGGACCCGGACGGGACGCGCCACGGCGTCTATGGCGCGAAACGACACGGTTACTTCGAGGCCTCGCCAAATCACGACGCCATTGCCTTTCGCGTCGTGGACCATGCCCAGGCCGAGCGCATCTATGATGAGATTGCTTCGATTCCGGGGCTGAGACCTTACGGGTTCATTCTGCCGAATTATCCCTCCTACGATGACATGTATGAAAAGCCGGAGGGCCTTTGGGCCTTTGGCACCTGGGTTAACGGCGGCGCCTGGTCCACTTGCGAGGCGCGGATGATGCTGGCCTATTACCGGCTGGGCAAATTCAAGGACGCCTGCCGCTCGATGGAGCAGTTGCTCACCTTCGCCAACCGGTTCCGCATGGACAACCCGCTGGTCAAATTTGGCAGCGCGGTTTATCAGCCCACCCAGCCCATTAACCTCACCTACGATGCCTTCGGACCGCCCGCCGGCTTTGTCCGCGGCCTCTTCGAGTACATCTACAAAGCCAATTCTCTGACGCTCTATCCCCACATTCCCCCAGGCATCACGCGCCTCGAACAGCGGTTCCCTGTCCGGTTCGGCGCCAAGCGCCTCTACCTCCCGACCGTTGGGTCCGCGCCAATCACCGCTGTCCGGGTCAACGGCAAAGTGTGGCACTCCTTTGACCCGCAGACGGTCAA
>JBJKSV010000879.1:0-4549 GCA_046703605.1 Limisphaerales bacterium | reverse complement strand
TTGGTCAGGCTCGAATCGGGCCGGACCGATGTCAAGCGGGAGCACCTGCAGGTTGGGGAGTTTATAAAGGGTTTGGCCAGCGCGGCGCGGCAGGTGGCCGAGGATAAGCGCTTGAGGCTGGAGACGGTGGTCGATCCGGCGTTGGGGACAATTCTGGCCGACCGGGACAAACTGGAGAAGATTGTGCTCAATCTCACGTTCAACGCGCTGAAGTTTACACCAGCAGGCGGGCTGGTGCAGCTCTCCGCCGAAAGGCGGGAAGCGGAGCTGGTCCTAAGCGTGGCGGACACCGGCATGGGCATCTCGGAGAAGCATCTGCCGCATATCTTCGACCGGTTCTGGCAGGCGGACACCTCCTCCAGGCGCAAGTACCAAGGGACAGGAATCGGGCTGGCCTTGGTCAAGGAACTCACAGAACTGCTGGGCGGGAAGGTCACAGTCAAAAGCCAGGAAAGGAAGGGGTCGATTTTCCGGGTGCAGCTTCCATACGTAGAGGCGCCGGCGGCACAGGGCGAGTTTCGCCCCGGCCCCAGCGAAGCCCGGGAGGGCGAAGCCGACGAGGGGAGTGTCACCTCCGAGGAATGGCTGGCCAATCTGTATCGGCGGGCCGAACTGTTTCCGGCCTTGGCGCCACTGCGGGATTCCATCCTGCCGGTGGAGACCTCGCGCAATGGCGCACAGCCGACGGTCCTTGTCGCCGACGACGAGCCGGACATGCGCCGCTTTCTGCGCTCGCAGTTGCGCGCCCATTACCATGTCATCGAGGCCGTGGACGGACAGCAGGCCATCGAGAAGGCAAGCCAGTTCCTGCCACAATTGGTCGTGCTCGACATGATGATGCCTGGGAAAGACGGGATCCAGGCCTCGCGTCAGATTCGACAGCACACCCCCACGCGCAATATCCCCATTCTCATGCTGACGGCGCGCGCCGACGAAGAGACTAAGCTTATTGCCCTATCGGCCGGGGCAAGCGATTTCCTGGCCAAGCCGTTTTCGACCACGGAGCTGAACGTCCGCATCAAGAACCTGGTTGAATCCCACCAGTATCAATGCCACCTCTCGAAGCAAAACCAAGTGCTGGAAAACACCATCGACCAACTCAAGGAAACCGAGACCCAGCTTGTCCAGTCTGAAAAGCTCGCTTCGCTCGGACGGATGAGCGCCGGGCTGATCCATGAAATCAACAACCCGTTGAATTTCGCGACGACCGGCCTCTACACGTTGCGCAACAAGGCCAAGCACCTGATCCCCGAACAGCAGGAGGAATATCTGGAAATCCTGACCGACGTCGAGGACGGCGTCAAACGTGTCAAAAACATTGTCTCGGATTTGCGCCTGTTTACCCATCCGGAGACCGAAAGCCGGGACAACGTGCCCGTGGGCGAGGCACTGGGCGCCGCCTTGCGCTTCCTAAGCAGTCAGTGGAAAGACGCGGTGCGAATCGAACAAGAACTGCCCGAGCACCAAACGGTATGGGCGAATCGCAACCTGCTGGTCCAGGTCCTGGTAAACCTGCTGCAAAACTCCATTGATGCCTTGAAAAACAAACAATTTGACGCCGCAAAGCCGCTCGCCACGACCCCTCAAAACGGAGCAGAGACCTCTGGCGCCGGCGCTCCCCAACGCGAGGCGCCGGAGCAACCGACTATTCGGATCGAGGGGCGCACGGAAGGGGAAAGGAGCTTCCTCGTCGTTTGGGACAATGGTCCAGGTATTGAGTCGAAGAATCTGGACAAGATCTTCGACCCGTTTTTCACTACCAAAGACGTGGGCGAGGGGATGGGCCTTGGCCTCGCCATCTGCTATAGAATTGTGCATGACTGCCAGGGCCGCATTTCGGTCCGCACCGAACTGGGCCGGTTCTGCGAGTTCACGCTGGAACTGCCCGCGGGGCGGGGGGCGGCGCCGGGCTGCGGGGGTGGCGGACGATTGGAGTGATGGAATCATGAATAACCCCTACGATTACAAGCGGTTTGCTATTCTCTACGTCGATGACGAGGAGAAATCGCTCAAGAATTTTACCCGCGCCTTCGGGGAGCAGTTCCGAATCCTGACCGCGCCAAACGCGCAGGCGGCGCTGAGGATTCTTGAGGAGCATAAGGACGACGTCGGGCTGGTGATGACCGATCAGCGAATGCCTGGCGAGAAGGGGATCTGGCTGCTGGAACGGGCCCGCCAACTCCGCCCGCGGATCATCCGCATCCTGGCCACAGCCTACGCGGACGTGGAAGCGGCCATTGCGGCGGTAAACGTGGGCGCGGTCTATAAGTACGTCACCAAACCCTGGGACCCGCCGCAACTCGAAACAACCCTCAAACGGGGGCTGGAGTTCTTCATGGTCCAGGCCGAACGCGATCAGTTGTTGCGCGAGAAGATGTCCGTGCTTCACAATATGATGATAGCGGACAGGGTGATGAGCTTGGGCCTGCTGGCGGCCGGGTTGAGCCACCACATCCGAAACGCGCTGGTGGCGGTCAAGACTTTCCTGGACCTTGCGCCGGCCATGATGAGCGAGGAGAAAGGCGAAGCGGAGAGCCTGCGCAACCCGGATTTTTGGAAGGAGTATCATCAAAGCGTGCAGACGCAGGTCGAACGCATCAACGGGATGCTCAAGGACCTCTGGGTGGCCTCCGAAAAGCCTTCCTGCGACTTTGGCGATACGGTCAATGTGCGCCAGGTGGCCGCGGAGACGATTCGGCGCCTTAAGAGTCAGTTCGAGACCCGGAATATTGAGGTTGAAAACCAGATTCCGCGCGACCTGCCGGCCATCCACGTGGACAAGGCCAAGTTCTATCGCTTGTTTGAATTACTGCTCAAAGATGAACTGGCCAGCCTGCCCGAGGGATGCCGGGTGGTGTTTTCCGGCTCGAAAGACAGCCGAGGCGCTAAACAGGAGGAGATTGAGATACAAATCAGCGATGACGGCCCCGGGCTTCCCAAAGAGGCTGTGAGGCTGGTCTTTGATCCATTTACGGTGCGGAGTGACAGTCCCATGGAGTACGGCATTCACCTGATGGCCTGCTTCTTCATTGTGCATCACCATGGGGGCCTGATCAGCGCCAGGAACGAGGATGGCAAGGGCACCACCTTCACCCTCCGCCTGCCCGTCAACCCGGCCCAAGCCCCGCCGGCGCCTAACGACCACGACTTCCTCACCAGGCTGCTGCTCAACCAAAGTCTATGGGAAAACCTCATCGCTTCGGACTGAACCGAAGCTGCTAAAGGCCCGGATTGACCCGGAAACGGGCGCCATGTTAGAGTCTGCCTGGCTTTGGAGATCCCAGGTGCTTGGGTGTCACATCACCGGCGCAGCGCGGATGAGTTCTGGACCAAAGTCCAAGAGTGGGACCTGAACGGCATTGCAATGGAATTAGCTTATCCACAGCGGCGGTTGTCTGAACCTCAATACCTGGAGATTGAGCGAGGGGCGGATTTTAAGAGCGGGTTCTACCATGGCGAGATGTTTGCGATGGCGGGCCGAACCCGGGCCCACAGTCTCACGGGATTGGAGGCGGTGATTGAGTTGCCCGGCCTGGATGCCACCCTGGCGCTTGCGGAGCTATGCGCCAAGGTGATGGCATCGTAAAGAGATGATTGTCTTTGTCCGCAGACTTTGGGAGTTGGCCAAGCCGTACCGCGTGCGGCTGTTCTTGGGGGTCTTGACCGGTGTCATTGGCGGGCTCATGGAACCGCTGATGATCGCCACGATCGCGTTCGTGTACGAGTTGATCTTTCCCGGTGCCGGCTCATCGGCAGTGTCGGCAAAGCTCACCTGGGCGCCAGTTGCGGTGAGGCATTGGCTCGATGCCGCTCAGGCGGCGTTAACCAACGGGGTCAGCTCGAACGCTTTGGCCGTAGTAGCCTTGGTTTCACTGATCCCTGGAGTCATCTTTCTGAGAGGAGCGTTTGCGTATCTGAACGTCTATTTCCTGCAATGGACGGCGGTGCGGGCCATCACGGGTCTGCGGGTGCGGCTCTTTGAGCACCTGATGAACCAGTCGGCGAGCTTCTTCAATCGCATGAGCACCGGCGAGTTAATGTCGCGCGTCATGAATGACGCGGGAGCGCTGCAGAACGTCATCAGCAACACCACCTCGACGATTGTGAAGGATCCGGTGACCGTTGTTGGTCTGCTGGCGTATCTGCTCTGGCAGCAGCCCAAACTGACACTCATTTCCCTGCTCGTGCTGCCCGCATGCATGATTCCGGTGGCCGTTTACAGCCGCAAGGTGCGGCGATCGAGCAAGGCGATTCAGACCCATTTAGCGGAGTTGGCTCATCTGATGTCGGAATCTTTCAGCGGCAGCCGGGTCATCAAGGCCTACAATCTGGAGCGCAGCGTGGTGGAACGGTTTCAGGCGACGGCGGGAAAATTCATCGGGCATTTTATGCGGGTTGTGCGCTCTACCGAAACACCCGGACCGGTGCTGGAGTTTCTCGGCGCCATCGGCTTGGCGCTGGTGCTGATATATCTGGCCTTCGAGGGCGGGGTGCGAGCTTCTTCGGATGCGTTTCTGAAGATTATCCTGGCCATCTTCTCCATGTATCG
>JBJKSV010000878.1:0-5171 GCA_046703605.1 Limisphaerales bacterium | reverse complement strand
GCCTTGGACTCCGGGAAAGTGGCCGCCGCCGCCCTGGACGTGTTCACGTCCGAACCGCTGCCGGCCGAGCATCCCTTCCGAAAGCACCCTGGCATCACCCTGACGCCGCACTTGGGGGCCAGCACGCGTGAGGCTCAGGAGAAATGCGGCATTGAAGTCGCCGAGGTCATCGCGGCGTATCTCTTGACCGGTGAGGTTCGAAACGCGTTGAACCTGCCCTACCTCGATGCGAAGACCTACGAAGAAGTCAAGCCCTACCTTAATCTGGGAGGGAAGCTGGGCAAATTTCTGGCGCAACTGGCGCCGGGCGAGGTCGATCGGCTCCAAATTACCTACGGGGGCAAGGCCCAGGTGCTGCCAAATATCGACCCGGTTACCCGGGCTATCCTGGTTGGGTTTCTTTCCCGCACGGAGGAGGTCAGAGACATTAACAACGTCAATGTGAGAAGCATCGCCTCGACGCTGGGTTTGACCGTTCAGGAAAAGCGCTCGAACGAGCCGGTCACGTTCAACGAATGGCTGCACATCCAGGCCTTTCGCGGCGAGCAGAAGGTCGTTTCGGCGGGCGGCACGTTCTTTGGCTCGCCAGATAACCCGCGCATCGTCCGGGTTTTCAGTCAACCAACCGAGATTATCCCCTCGGGCGTGGTGCTGCTGCTCAGCAATAAAGACCGCCCGGGCATGGTGGGTTACCTGGGAACTCTCATGGGCCGGCACAATGTTAATATTGCCAGCATGAGCCTGAGCCGTGATACTATAGGCGGCCGTGCTTTGACGGTTTTGAATTTGGATAGCGTGCCGCCTCGGGAAGTGATGGACGAGATTCAAAAAGACCCCAACATCAGCAATGTCAAAGTGGTCGAACTATAATCAATGTTACGCTCGATGAATATTAGCAACAGAACAGCACAATCGCTTGTCCTCGCCCTCCTGACCCTGGGCTTGGTGGCCCCGCCGGCCATTGCCGGGGACGCGACGACAAGTCAAGGCGCCGCCGCCACAGCCCCGCCCCCGGTTTCGGATTTCTTCAGCAAAGATGTCATTGCCAAAGGCAAGGGTTTCGAGATCCGGCGCGATCAACTCGACAAGGAGGTTATTCGTATCACCGGCGAAGCTGCCGCCCGCGGCCAGACCATCCCTCCGGAGCGCATGGAGCTTCTCCAGCAGCAGATCCTGGATCAGCTCATCCAGATTCAACTGCTCACGTCCAAAGCCACTCCCCAGGACAAAAAGGAAGGCCAGGCCATCGCCCAACAGCAATTCACCGAGGCCAAGGCCAAGCTCGGCTCCGACGACGCTGTGAACATGCGGCTCAAGGCCATTAACCTGACGCGCCAGCAATTGCTCGATAAATGGGCCGAGGCGGCCACTGCCACCACGGTGCTCAAGCGCGAGCTTAACGTCAACGTCACCGATGCCGAAACTCAAAAGTTCTACGACGAGCACCCCGCCGACTTCGAGCAACCCGAGATGGTGCGCGTCAGACACATCCTCCTGAGCACTCGCGATCCTGACACCCACAAACAGCTTTCCGACGCCGACAAAGCCGCCAAACTCAAGCAGATCCAGGGCATCCTCAAACGCGCCCGCGCCGGCGAGGATTTCGTCAAGCTGGTTAAGGAGTATTCCGACGATACCGCTTCCAAGAATAATGGCGGGGAATATACATTCGCTCGGGGCCAGATGGACCCCGCTTTCGAAGCCGCCGCCTTCTCCCTGGCCCCGAACCAGATTAGTGATGTCGTGACCACCGTCTATGGCTATCACATCATCAAGCTGCTGGAGAAGATTCCCGCCAAAAAACTCGAGTACGCCAAGGTCGCCGACCGGCTGAAGGAGGAACTGATCGCTCAAAAAATCCGCAAGCTGGCCCCGGCATACATCAAGAAGCTCAAAAAGGAAGCCAACGTCCAGATCCTCGACGAGACTCTCAAATTGCCTGAGACCGCCGACGCCTCGGACGCCGCTGCAGGAGCGGGGAATTGAGGTGGCCTGCCTCATCGTTGAGTCCAACTCCGTTGCCAAGCCGCATCTATGAGCTCGGCTCGATAGTCGAACCGATCCCTGTGGCGGAACTTTTCCCGCTGGCCCAGCCGCTCGAAGTCGAGCTGGGCAGCGGCGACGGCTCCTTTTTAGCCGAATATGCAAGCCGGCATCCGGAACGGAACTTCATCGGGATCGAGCGGTTGCTGGGCCGGCTTCGGAAACTGGACCGAAAAGGCCGGCGCTACGGACTGACGAACCTGCGCGCTATTCGCATCGAATCCTGGTATTTTCTCCGGTACTTGCTGCCGCCCCGCTCGGCCACCGCCCTGCACATCTACTTCCCTGATCCATGGCCCAAGCGCAAGCATCACCGCAACCGCCTCGTTAACGAGGAGTTTCCATCCATTGCTCGCCACGCCCTGAGGCCCGGGGGTGCGGTCTTCCTGCGTACGGACCACCGGGATTACCTCGACCAGATGACCGCCGTCTTTGGCCAGTGCGAGGCCTTTCAGCCCATCGAGGCCCCCGGCGAGCTATTGGCCGTGGTCACCGATTTTGAAAGGGATTTTCACGCTCAGGGCATCAAGACGATGCATGCCGCCTTTGCCTTGCGGAGGTGATAGCCGGTTGGTAGTGGAACTTGCTGTCCTGTGTGGCGTACCCTATCTCTCCACCACTCCACCACCCCGGCTCCCCTCGACGCCTCCCGGCTCACACGTCGATAGTCGGACCGCCGCCGTCGCCACGGTCGCCGGGCGGGCGCTTGCGACGCTCAAAATGAATGCGCGAGTGACCGGCCCCTGTGAGGGTATTCAGGATAAGGGAGATAAGGCCGATGATCAGCGCGCCCAGGATTGCGGCGCCGAAGCTGCCCACCGAGAAGTGCGGTTGGAGAAGAACGCCGACCAGGTAAAGCAGGAGCGCGTTGATAATCAGCGTGAACAGCCCCAGTGTAATGATCAGCAGCGGAAGGGCCAGCAACAGTAAGACCGGCCGCAGCACGGCATTTAAAATCCCCAACAGCAGAGAGGCGGCAAGCAGGTAGGCCGGCTTGTCGTAATGGATGCCGGGAACCAAATAGACCGCAATCAGGACGGCGAAGGTGTTTATCAGCCAGCTTTGGACGAATCGTTTCACGAATGGTGTTCGAAGGACCTCAGGCGCCTCACCCCAGGCCCCAAAGACGATCAGACAGCCTCGAGCCGATTGCAAGGTCCAACTCGGCAGTAGCGCGCCTCACGCACGGCCAATGACAAAGCCCGCTAAAGCAGCTTTCGCAGTTCGAAGCGTCCGCGCTTCTGTAGCAACGGTTTCCAGAGGTCTCCCCGCTCGCTGAGCCGATCCGGCACGTTATCGATGCGGAAGTCCTCGATACGTATCCCGCGTTTGATCTCATCCCAGGTGACCGGTGTTGAAACCGGTGCGTGTGGTTTAGGCCGAACCGAATAGACCGACGCCAGGGTCCGTCCCCAGGCGTTTTGGTTGTAATCGACCAGCACGTGGCCCTTGGGCCGCTTTGTGACGCGGTATTCCGAAGTCACGAGATCGGGGCGGACTTGCTCGACACTCTGAGCCAGGCGCTTGGCAAACGTCCAGACCTCCTTTTGCGCCGGCCCGCGGAGAATCGGAACGCAGATATGAATGCCGCGCGAGCCGGTTGTCTTGGCGTAATTGGGAATCTCCAATGCCTCAAGAGCCTGGTGAACCAGAAAGGCCGTCTCGCACACCTCCTCGAAGCCGGCTCCTTCCACCGGATCGAGATCGAAATGAAGGTAGTCCGGGCGATTGGGATCGTCGCAACGCCCATACCACGGATTAAGATCGATGCAGCCAAGGTTCACTGTCCACAGCAGCGACGCCAGGTCGCGGACGATGACGAAGGGGACCTTTCCCGCCGCCGCGTGCTCGATGACGCACAACTCAATCCAATCGGGACGCTGGGCGGGGGCCCGCTTCTGAAAGAAGAATTCTCCTGCCGCGCCGTTCGGATAGCGCTTGAGCACCATGGCTCGATCTTTCAGATGCGGAATGAGATGAGTCGAGACGGTGGCGTAATAGCGGAGGAGACCGCGTTTGGTAATGCCGTCCTCCGGCCAAAACGGCTTGTCTAGATGTGTCAAGTGCAAGGGGTGGCCATCCACATGGATCTCGGCTCCCGTCCCCTCCTCCGGGATCACGTTCGGCCTGCCCTTGCGTCCTTTTTGCCGGCTTCTCCTCAACGGCGGCGCGGGTTTGGAGCGAGCAATTGCCATATCCTACGCTCTCACTGACCCTGTCGGGCGACAACACCGGTGTATGCCTACCGGGCGCCCGCGGAAGCCGTCTGAAGCGCGCTGACGAGGTTATTGCGTGAGCCTGAAGAACATGCTCCCGGTGCCGATTGGGACGGTGACTTGATTGTGGGTGTAGTCCACGCCAGAGACCGGCTGCCACGAAGGAGCCGATAGATTGGGAGTGCTCTGCAGCGTGAACCCGGTCGCCGAAACCGGCCAGGAGATGGTCAGGTTGTTTGCGGAACGGCCGACGGTCAGCGACGGCGCCACTCCGGTCGTGGGCAGCGCGACGGGGATGCCGTCGGGGGATGGGCCGCCCAAAGCCATCATCTGGGCGTCGGTGAGCTTGACGCCGCTGACCTGAATGCTCCGCACATAGACGGTGCCGTCGTGGTCATCGCCATCCCCATCGGCAAAGAGAAGGACCGTGTGCTGCCAGGCCCGCCGGGCGGCGTCCAGCGCATTGGCGCTGCTGACCCAGTCCTCCTGCTTAACCCCATCGACCCACTTAGTGATGAGATTCTTGGACAGGTCCGCCGCAAAGGCGATCCGGTGCCAGCCGTTGGTGATGTTCTGCTTCATGTTGTAACCGCCCGAACCCTGGCCCATCGTCCCGTTCTGAAGGAACAGGCTGCCATCCGCTGGGGCGTTGTTCGTATTCTGGCAGTTGAAGAAGGGGATGGTCCCACCGGAGTAATACATGTCCCAGATGATGGTGTATTGGTTGACCAACTGCCCGCCGCCATTGGGCGCAATCTGGTGGTCCATGATATAACCGAAATCGTTGTTGCCGTTGACACCGGCGCCACCGGGCACTTTCATGACCTTGGCATCGACTCCATTGATGCCGGGAATGCCGAAGGAACTGCACGTGCCGAACTTTGTCAGGCTGGCGGTCGTTCCATTGGCCCC
>JBJKSV010000877.1:0-2744 GCA_046703605.1 Limisphaerales bacterium | reverse complement strand
CGATGGACGAGCGAAGTGCATCACTTCAAGGGCAACCTGCTCTTGGCCGACGGCCACGTCCAGGAGAGAAACGCGCCGGCACTGCTTGCAACGCCCGATCAGACGCCTCGAATGGCCGACCTGGTTTTGCCTTCGGTGAAAACAATAGTTCCTGTGGCTTTTGCCAGCGTGCAGCCCTCCCTCGCCCCCGCCGCCAAGGCCTATCTGAACGATTGGCCAGAATCGAGCCAATCCTGGCCGCCGCTTCAGGCATCCGATCCGGCGTCGCCCTCCCCGCCACAAACGAGTGCGGGGGCCGGCATCGAACCGACAGCGGGAGGCCATTCGCTCGCGTTGTTGAGCAGCAGCGCGACCGAACCGACGCTGGGACTTCAGATGCCATCTTCGGCGCCGACAAACGTCGCCAGTACGCCGGCCCCGCTGGTCGGTGCGTCCAAAGGCCAGGCGGCCCGGCCCGGCGGCAGTAGCAATTGGAGCAGCTCTGGATTTGCTCCATGGCTCAGTTCGATTGCAGAAGAAATCGTGAGCTATGGCCTCTGGCTCCTCTACGGCTTGCTGATCTTACTGGCAGTTCTGGCGCTCGCCATACGACGGACGTGGATGATGAGCAAGAGAGGAAGATCGGACAAAGGAATGGGGGCATAGGAATCGTTGCTAAGCTCTCGGCGGAAGAAAGGGGGGTTTGGTGTTGGCTCTTAACCAGGGCAGGTGCTTTCTAAGGACCATTCGGTGCAGGACGTCCTTGTCGATTTTGAGTCGCGCACTAATGTCCTCAAGCCGCGAGCGATAGCGGATCTCGCACGAATCGACATCGCCGGCCGGTGCGTCCTTGAGCGCGTGGAAACACTCCAATCGATCCTCAAGTTCACGATTCATCCGGGAAGTGCCGCGCGATCAATCTGTTTGCTTCCGCCGCGCTCATTGGATTTTCCAATTCCTCCCAGGAATACTGCAGTTGAATGAGGCGCCCTCTGACCTCAGAGGCCAGCCGGTGCCTTGCGGGAAAGTCGGGATCGTTAACTTGGGTATCAAGCAAGCGAGTCAGGCGGAGCATCCACTTAAGTGCATCCCGATACTGCGCCAGTGTCTTCTCGTCCGGCTCGGCAAGTTCAACATGCCGGCGTTCCCAAGCTCGGAAGGCCTGGCAGGCGTCCAACCAAATCCGCAGGAACCTCTCCGTTATGGCGCTGGCGGGGGAGGCCCCCTCCAAGTCGGCTGTAATTGTTGCGCTCATCGGTATTAATATGTCCGGATTCGCCGGAAAAGGAAACCCTTTTTGCGGGCAGTCCGTCCGCCGTTGGCACCCAGCGCGGGCCTCCGGCCACTGTCTCAGAGCTTGTCTCAAAACGTAGCAGCCGACGCCAGGAGGTCCCATGCTTGTGTGGGTTTCCCGTTGGATCAGAGCCTCCTGGCGTCGGCCGCAACGATGAGTCTGGTATTTCCAAACAGGCTCTCAAGGCAAATCGGTTCGGCCCATCAGATACCTATCGCATTCGCGAGCGGCGCCACGGCCCTCGTTGAAGGCCCAGACGACCAGGCTTTGGCCGCGGCGGCAATCGCCGGCGGCGAAGACGCCTTTGATGTTTGTCGCATATTCTTCGAAGGACGCCTTGATGTTCGAACGCGGGTCCCGTGCCAGGCGCAAGGCCTCGAGCAGCGGTTGCTCGGGACCAAGAAAACCCATGGCCAGAAGCACGAGTTGGCCAGGCCGGACCTGCTCGGTTCCAGGGACCTCTTTGGGGATGAACTGCCCCTTTTCGTTCCGTTCCCATTGGATCTGAACCGTGAGGACCTCTTTGACGTGGCCGCTGCCATCGCCAATGAACTCCTTGGCTGTGGTCAGATAAACGCGCGGATCGGCGCCGAATTTGGCCGCCGCCTCCTCCTGGCCGTAATCCAGTCGGTAGATCTTTGGCCATTCCGGCCATGGATTGTTCGCCGCTCGGTCCGCCGGGGGGCGGGGAAGAATCTCCAGTTGCACCAGGCTCCGGCAATGCTGCCGCATGTAAGTGCCGACGCAGTCCGTTCCGGTATCGCCGCCTCCGATAACCATGACATCCCTGCCCTCGGCGGAGATGAAGTTCCCGTTCCGATGGCGGTCCAGCAGGCTGCGGGTGTTGGCGGTGAGGTATTCCATGGCGAAATGGACGCCCTTGAGCTCGCGCCCCTTTACAGGCAGGTCCCGTGCCTTGGTTGCTCCCGTGCAGAGGACGACCGCATCAAATTCCTTGAGGAGGTCTTGCGCCGGGTAATTCACGCCGACCTCGGTGTTGGTCAGCATCTTGACACCTTCCGCCTCTAACTGGCGAACCCGGCGCATGACGACATTCTCCTTGTCGAGCTTCATGTTGGGGATGCCATACATGAGCAGACCGCCAATGCGGTCCGCCCGCTCGAACAGGGTCACGGAGTGTCCGGCTTTGTTGAGTTGCGCGGCAGCGCACAGGCCCGCTGGCCCCGAACCGACCACAGCGACCTTTTTGCCCGTCCGCACCTTGGGGGGTTCGGGCTGAACCCAGCCTTCCTCCCAGCCGCGGTCAATGATGGCACACTCGATGCTCTTGAAGGTGACGGGGGGCGCATTGATGCCCAGGACGCACGACCCTTCGCACGGGGCAGGGCACACCCGGCCGGTGAAGTCAGGGAAATTGTTGGTCTTGTGCAGCCGCTGGAGGGCCTCCTTCCAGAGCCCGCGATAGACCAAGTCGTTCCATTCCGGGATGAGGTTGTGAATAGGGCATCCG
>JBJKSV010000876.1:0-7205 GCA_046703605.1 Limisphaerales bacterium | reverse complement strand
GGGCCAGAACGGGCGGTGGATCAGGTGAATCACCAGCGCCGCCCCCTCCGCCCAGAGCCACGGCGCCAGGGATTTCAGCCGCCCCTTGACGTAGGCGTTCGCTATGGCAAAGAGGGCCAACAGGCACATCAGCCACGCATCGGCATACACGCCCGCGTCGAAGCGGTAATTCCAGGCCTGCGTTGCCCCAAAGTTCACCTGCGAGGCAGCCATGGTGCTCCACCACCAACCGGGCTGGAGAAGCGAGCCGAGGACCAGCAGGCCGACCGCCGCAAAGCCCCAGACGATGGCGCGCTTGAAGCCCTGTTGGCAGAGCCAGGCAAAGGGCACTACCAGTGCGAACGCCGCCGTCAGCTTGATCGACAGCCCAGCGGCGGCGATCACCGCCGAGAGCAACAGCGGCAGCCAACCGTAACCGCCGATAAGGTGCGGGAGCAGCGAGGCAAGCCCGACAGCATACGCCGGGACCTCGAGCATGAACGAGCCGAGGTAGGTGTATTCCACCAGCCAGAGCAGGACAGCGGAAACCACCGCAGCCCACGCCAGCCCGCGGCGGTACCAATACACGGCCCAGGTCAGCGGCATGAGCGCGCCAACGACGACCACCAGCATCCGGCCCCAGGTGAGCGAGGGACCAACCAAGTCGAACAGGCCGGCCCCAATCATCGACAAGAGCGGCGGCTGGTCGTTCCACATCCGCGCCAAGCCGCCATGAAGAATCTGCATCGACTTGGCCGCTTCCATCCCCTCGTCCCCGCCGAGGAACCTGCCCCGCCAGAGCAGCACCACCGCTGCCCCCAGAAGCAGCCAGATGCCGACTGCCGCCGGCGCGGCCGCGGATCGCCAGGATCCGCTGCCCCTTCTCACCTCGGCGCCGGCGCCGGCCGCCGCCCTGGCTGGCGCGCCGAACAGTCCCACGAACGACGCCGCGAGGAGCCCACACGCGAGTAGGAACGAAAGCGGCGATTCCGCCTGGGCCAGTGGTTTCCAATGCCCCAGCAACCCGCCCAGGCACGGACAAGGTGCCGCAACCCTCAAGAACGATCCAACCGCGTGGTAGGCGAGAAAGATGACGCTGAGGCCAAAGCACGCGAGGAAGAAACGTCTGACTCCCCAGGCCAAGCTGGCGAAGGCGCCAATCTCAGCGCCCAACCCCAGCCAAACGTAAAGTCGGTACGCCCCCGGCAGGAACGGGTGTGGGTAGGCGAGCAGCGCCGCGCCCACGGCCAAGCTGATGGCCTTGAACGCGACCGTCGCCGCCAGGATGATGGCGCAGACCCAGAATGGCCCGTGGTCCGATTCGGCGAGGCGCATCTGCGGAGGCCCTGATCAGCCTGACTACGGGGCGCACTGGTTGGGGCAGAAACCCGAGCTGGGGTCGGGTACCTCGTCGGCGATGTTGTTCGTCATGTAACCGCACCCCTCATAGTTGCCCCCTACATACCAGTAGCACTCGTAGGCGCACGGCCAGTTGAACCACTTTTTCCCACAGTAGCGGCTGTCGTTGGGAGCGCCGCTGGTTGCGTAGGATCCGTAGGAGTCTCCGGCGCTCTCACAGTACGACACGAGCCCACCGAGGTTGTCGGGACACCATTCGGGGTCGCCCAGCGGCGGGTATTGCGGGCAGTTAGGCCACGCGTAGTAGTAGCATGTGGTCGCCGCAGCCGTAAGCGCGACAAACGCCACAAGCACCGTGTTTAGGAGCATTTTCCTCTTCATTACCTTACCTTTCGTTTTCTTTGGATCACGTAATAAGCAAACAGACATGAAAGCGTCGCCGCCACGATGGCGACCATCGCAACCAGCCCGGTGCGCCGCGGCTTTCCCCTGATCGCGTCCGAGGTGCGCCAAAGGCCGCTGTCCGTGACGCCGTATGCCACGTCGTTGGTCCAGATGTAGCAGTGGGGGTTGGCGCTCGTTGCAAAACTCCCCGGGAGAAACCCCTTCGCGCCGCAAAGCGCGTTGGTCCCGAGCTCAAGACCCTCAAATTCAAACTGTACCGTGTAGGGGCCCGTCGTTTCGGTCCACGCGCTTGGGATCGGGCCTGCGCCCCGATACTCGTAAACGGCGAGAATCCGCCCGCTCTCGTTCAGTGCCTCGATGGGGCGTCCGTTCTTCAGCTTGACCCTCCCGCGGACGCTTCGGGTATGGGCCGCCAGCCCATGCTCACCCGGCACGGATTGCATCGCTTCAAAGCGGTCCCCCGCCCATGTGACAGACTTGACCGGGGCCTCTCGTACTGCGCCCCAGTCGCTCGGCAGTCCCAACGCTACCGTGTTCCACAATAGGGTCCGCTGAAAGCTCGCACCGTAGGGTTCGCTTCCCTTGGCGCAGCCCTTGTCAACGACGTGGAGAGTCTTGTCACCCACTTCCCAGAGCTGCGCCAGCGATGCACCAAATGTTCTGTGGTTTAGGTCGGGGGGATCCAAGACCTGCACGTACCAACTCCTCCCGCCATCCTGAAGGCTGAACCGCCATCGCACGTCGCCCAGCGCCCTTGCACCTTCTTTGAGAGTCCGATGGACCACTGCCTCCTTGATGGGGATCTCTCCGTTGACGAACATCCGAAAGGTAGCGAGGTTGGAGCCCGGCGCATCGCTGCCGCGCGAGGTGGGCGCAGACCAAAAGGCCGTCAGCAGGGGACAGGCGAGACATAGCAAGGTGCGCAGGAGGCGGCGGGGATTCAGGCCGCGCTCAGGGGCTTGCGGGCGCGAATCTCGTGTGTGTGTGTGTGAACACCCACACATTTTTTCTGCGAACTCTGTTTTCTGCACTCTCATAGCGCATGACAAACCGCCGCCATCGCTAAGCGCATTTCCGCCCAGTTTCGGCATCGATTATCCTCATTTTGGTTCCGGTGTCAACATCTATCGTTACCTTTTTTTTTCGAATAATGTTGCTGGGCATAGCCTCTCCTGTACATGTCAAAACGTGCGCTTCAACCGCTGGACGGCTGTGCCCACAGTCCAATCAAAGCGCTCGCAGACGCGACCGTAGGCCGGCCGCCATTTCGCGCTCGGACTCCTGGATCGCCGCCTCGAACTCGGGCGTAAACTCCAGCCGGTCCTCCACAAAATCATCAAGCCATTCACGCACCCGGTCCAGGTCAGCCGGCGAAAGCTTTTCGAGTTCGGCCTGAATCTGTTCGGCTTTATTCACGGTGATAGGATGCATCGTGAGGTCGCGCAGTTCAATCCGAAAGGACTGGCGCAGTCCAGGACGGGCGCCTCCCGCCGGGACCCCCGCGAAAAGAGTGAAATAGCCGCAAAAGAGCACAAAGAGCGCAAAGGGGCAGGGGGAGGGGGATCTTTGCACCCGTTCCCGCCAAGCGGTGGGGTCCGGGATACGCCCGTCCAGGACGCCGGCGGGATGGTCCGCGCGACGCCGATCATAATTGCCATCGTTTATAGCGCGCCAGGACGGCCATGACGCTGGGCAGAAGGTCGGAGCCGGCGAATTTTTGGAACACGCCGCCCGCGGGCCAGAGCTCGAGCACGCCCACGGTGCTGCGGTTTTGAAACCAAAAGGCGACCTGCTCGATGGCGGCTTGTTCAATCTCATCGGGGAGCAACGTTTGGCCGGCGGCAGGCACCGAACCGGGCAGGACATAACCGCCCGTGTAAGTGAGACGGGCCTGGTCATGGGGATCGCCCAAAGGCTCGGAGAGGGAAACGAAGCAGGAGTGGCGGAGGAGGTAATCAACACTGGTTTGCTCGACCCAGCCAGCCTGCTCCGAGGATTTCAGCTCGAAGCGGGTGATGGTCTCGAGGGGATAGCAGGCGAGGCTGATTTCAGTAGAATCGGCCTCGAATTCCTGGAGGAGGTTCTCGGTGCGGGCCAGGGTGCGAGAGCATTCGAGGTCGAAGCGCCTGGAAACGGCCACGATGGCATTGGTGAGAATGGCATCGTAGGTGAGGTCGGTCTCGAGGATGGCGAGACGCGTCTTGACGGAGGAGAGTTGGGTAAGCATAGGGAATTTTAGATTTTAGATTTACGATTTTAAATTTGCGATTTGCGATTCGTTACCTGGGATTTGCGATTTTAGATTTTCGATTGTTCAGGGCTTTTCACCTTGTGATTTGTGGTTCGCGGTTTGTCACTTGGGGGTGGGGGGAACCAACGTAGCGCCGCCCCCAATCAGCTCAATCGCAAATCGCAAATCTAAAATCTAAAATCGAAAGCCGCTGCCCTGGGCAGGCCAGGGCAGCGCGGGTTGGGGTTGGTTATGCCGCGGCGGTCAGGAGGACGGCGGTGGCGTCGGTAGCGGCGTAGTCGAAGTCGATTTCTTCGATGAAGCGGACAGCGAGCTGGTCATTGGCGAACCAGACGTGTTCGGAGGTGTCGATGCGCGGTGCGCCGTGTTCGCCCATCCACCAGAAGGAGAGGGCGCCGAAGACCGCGAGCGGGGAATCGGCGGAGGCACTGGTGCCGTAAGAGGCAAGGACGTCCGTCCACACGACAGGATAGCCGTCGAGAACCGCGGAACCATCTGGCAGGCGCCGGTACACGTTGGGTTCGGCGGTGGTGTTGAAGGCCGGGAGGCGTGCCTCCCAGGTGCTGTCCAGGTAGTAGGCGGAGAGGCGTCCATTGAGGGCGGCCTTGCTGACCTTGAGCCGGAGGGCGCGGAAGTCGTCGAGGATGGCGTCGGAGGGCTTGGTTTTGCCCGCAGCCAGCGTGACGGTCTTGGCATTGTCGCGAGCGTCCTGGACGACGCCTTTAAGCGTTTCGAAGGCGGCGGCCCCGGTGGCCAGGAAGCCCCAGGTGTCCTCAGCGCGAGCGAACTCGACGGCGCCATAGCGGGCCAGGAACTGGCCCATTGAGACGACGCTTTGCTCGTCAATTTCACGAGGCAGCCGGACGATGCCGCCGACCTTGTGGGATTCAAGCGAGGCAAAGGTGATGGAGGGCGACTCCTCGGGGAAGGCGCCGGACATGGCGATCGAACCGAAAGCCGGGCGAGCGCCCATGCGGGCCGGTCGGGCGGTGCCCATGCCGATGGGGTAGGGCGACATGCGGCGGCGGACGACGCCGAACTCGGAGATGAGCTCGCGCACCTCGCCGCTGTATTGGGCGGGTAAGGGGATGTCCGCTGTAGTGAGCGCGGCGCGAGTCGAGAGGTTGAGGGCTTGGCAGGCGAAGCGGGTCAAGGCGTCGCGCTGGGCCGGCAGGGAGCAGAGGGCGTCAAGCTTGCCGCTCTTTTCACAGTGAGCGATGAAGGAGGCGGTGAAGTACTGGGCGCACTCGTCGCTGACGCAGCCGGCGAGGCGGAAACGCGTTGTGGTAAGGGCGCGGGCCGCGAAGAGCCGGCGCGCCTCCTGGAGGTGCTGGCGCAACTGAGCCGTGTCGGCTTCGAGGGATTTGAGGCCGGCCGGCAGGGCCTTGATTTCACCCCAGCCGTCCTTGATCTCGCCCAGGATGCCCTGGAATTCTTTGACCTGCTCTTCGGTCAACGCCAGCGGGGCCAAGGCGAGCATCACGCCGGAGGCGGCCAGATCGAGGCGCAAGGTGTGGAGGCCGAAGTACGCCAGCGCGGTTAAGAGCGCCAGCCCGATGATACTAACGATGGTTTTTTTGTTCATAGTTCTGTCTTTCTTTCTGTGCCCCGGATGGCTCCGAGGCGGGTTTTGACCAGCCGTTTGGGGGCCGATCGGGTTTTTTGGTTTGTGCGAGAAGATGGGAGATTTGCGATTTTTGATTTGCGATTTGCGATTTGGCGTTCGCCATTCGCCATCTGAAATCTGAGATCTGGGATTTGTGCTTCGAGCCCTGATCTCCGATCTCTGACTTCTGGCCTCTGACCTCTGATATTTCACTTTACTTCCCTTGTTTATGCGCCGCGCAGGATGCGCCGCAGCTCGAGCGCGAGTCGCAGCCAGGGCGCCGCTGCACCCGCGACGGCGGAGCGGTCGGGGATGCCGGGAGGCGTGGTGCGTCTGCCGAAGGCAGAGGAGCCGCCCGAGTGGTGCCCGGAGAACTGGCGCAGGAAATCGAGCAACTCCTGCAGGTCAGATTTGTGAAGCGCGCCGGCCTTGAGGGCAAGCTGGAGGGCTTCCGGGTTGGCAGGCAGGCCGACGGCGGAGACTTCGAGCAACTCCTGCTCCAGGTAGCGGCGGCGGAAGCCGGCTTCCGGCCCGCCCTCTTCCCAGCGCAGGGGGATGAAGCCAACGGAAACCGCGTTGAGGAAGCGGTCGCGGTAAAGGCCGTAGGCGATCTTGGCGATAGGGTTGACGTCGGTGGCGAATTGGACGCGCTGGAAAAGAAAGGCGGAAGGCTGAGGGCTAAAGGCTAAAGGAGAGGGAGTGTCTTGAGCCGCGTTTGGCGGATTATCTTGCGCGGCGAGGGCCTGCTGTGTCGGTGTCGCGTCCGCGGTGGGTATGGGCCCGGAGCGGACTTCGGTGATGAGGGCCTTGCCGAGGGTGAAGAGGACGTCGCCGTACTGGTGGGCATTTTGGAAGACGGGATTGCGCAGGTAATTCTCCAGGCGCCAGCCGCTGGCGAGGATGATCTCCCCGTAGCGGTCCAGGGTTTCGCTGGAGGCGATGAAGTCGATAACGGGAAGGCCGGGCGCCGACTCGGCAGACGGAGCGGCAGGGACTCGCGTTTCGACTGAAAGGGCGCCGCGCACGCCGGGGCGTCCGTCGGAGAGAGTAACAAGGCGGTCCTGGAGCGGGGTGATGTCGGGCGTAGTAGATAAGGGAATGGTCGAGTTCATGGGAATTATGAGGGTTATGGAATCAATGGGAGTTATGGGTTTGGGGATTGGGAAATTGATTGGTCGCCTGAAGCGCAGGGTTCAGGGTCGGGGACTGGACAGTCGGTCTCCCGGACTTCGGCTGCGGATGGGCCGGGCGCGGGAGTGGCCGGCGCGGTTTGGGACTGCGGGCGGTCAAGGAGCCGTTGGAGACGCGAGAACGCGGACGGGCGCTTGGCGCTCAAAGGCTCGGCCGACGGCATGGCCCTTGTGGGAGGCGGGGCAGCCGGCGGCAACTCGCCGGCTTGCGTGAGGCCCGAGGGCAGGTAGCCGCGGTTGCCCCAGGGCAAGGGCTTGAATCCGAGGTCGAAAACGCGATTCAGCTCATTGAGGGGGATGCCCATATCAAAGCCGGCTTTGGCGGTCTTAAGGCGGTCGCGGCGGGCTTGCTGGAGGAGCGGGAGGCTGTCGATGTCGAACCAGCCGACTGCGCGTGGGTCGAGGGCCTTGACGG
>JBJKSV010000875.1:0-4522 GCA_046703605.1 Limisphaerales bacterium | reverse complement strand
CCCTGGTCTTTACCACCTCGATCGTCTGCGGATGGCATGCCCCCGACACATGAAAAACCGACCTGCCAGGCTTCAGTCCCTGGCACATCCTCATCGCCTCCGCGGCGGCGGTGGCCTCGTCCAGGAGCGAGGCGTTGGCCACGTCCAGCCCCGTTAGGTCGATGTCCATCGTTTGGAAGGTGTGCACGGCCTCAAGCCGCCCCTGGGCGTTTTCAGCCTGGTACGGGGTGTACTGGGTGTACCAACCGGGATTCTCCAACACGTTGCGCTGGATCACCGACGGGGTGACACAATCGTAGTACCCCATTCCGATATAGGAGCGGAAGACCTGGTTCTTTTGCGCAATCTCGCGCAGTGCCTGCAGGGCCTCATGCTCGCTGCAGCCAGCAGGCAAATTCAGCGGCCGCGAGAGCCGGATTTGCGCCGGCACAGCGGCATCGACCAGGGCCTCAGGGCTCGAATAGCCAAGCAGACTGAGTATCTGCGCCCCTTCCTCGGCCCGGGGGCCGATGTGGCGCGAGGGGAATTCCTCCAGGTTCGAGAGAGGAGAGGGCGACGCTGCGGCTCCGGAAAGGGTGGCAGCGGTCTCGGTTTCAAGTTTACGGTCGATGGGAAGCTCCGTTATCGGCATCCGTGGAAGTTATCGGCATCGCAAAGTAAATCAAGAGCTATATCCCGCCAGCAATCTGAGCATCTCGGTGACGGCGGCCCCCAGGCCGGCGCTCACCGCGCGGCTGATAATGCTGTGGCCGATGTTTAACTCCACAAGATGGGGCACACGATGGATGAGGGTCAGGTTCCGATAATTCAAACCGTGTCCGGCATTCACATTCAGGCCGAGCGAGTGGGCCTGGCGCGCGCCCGAAATCAGACGCTCCAACTCCGTCTCCCTCGCTTGCGGGCCCTCGAAACTCTCCGCATACGCGCCGGTGTGCAACTCGATGAACTGGGCGCCTGTGCGCGCCGCGGCTTGAATCTGCTCCGGATCGGGCGCAATGAAGAGGCTCACCTCGATGCCCGCGTCATTCAGCTTTTTGCGCGTCTCTTCCAAAGCCTCCACATGCCCCGCGACGTCGAGGCCGCCTTCGGTTGTGACCTCCTGGCGGCGTTCCGGCACGATGCACACGATGTTCGGCTTGAGCTTCAGGGCGATCCCAACAATCTCCGGTGTGTTGGCCATTTCCAGGTTCAGACGCGTCTTGATGACTTCGCGCAGCTTCCAAACATCATGATCCTGGATGTGCCGGCGGTCTTCGCGCAAATGAGCGGTAATGCCCTGCGCCCCGGCGGCCTCGCAGGCCAGCGCGGCGGCTACAGGGTCCGGCTCGCCACTCTCGCGACCCCGGTAGCGGGCCTCCCGCAAGGTGGCAACGTGGTCAATATTCACTCCCAATTTCAGCATGAAGGAACGTTAGGGGGAGTTATGCGGGTCCGCAACGCCATTTCATTACGAAGTCGGGCAACTCGCCTACGGTGGCGGGGTGGGATTGATTTTGGGCCTGGGATTGAAGTCGGAGGGGACCTTGTTGGGGATTTTCCTGGCGATGTCCACGGGAGTGACTCCGATCTGCTTGAGGCCATAGACGACATTGGTCAGAATCTGCGTCGGCGCATCGACGATGCCATCGGGGATGATGGCGTAAGAGGCCGGCAGGGGAGAGGCGGAGCCGTTCAGCCGCGCCGGGTCCAAGGCCGAGAGCAGGTCGCATACGCCAGGGGTTAACGCGTCGTCCGGGCCCCAGTCGCTTTGGCCGAATTCCTTCTTGCCGAGAGCGCGTCCTTCTTGCTCATCCGGGAGCTGGGCCAGGGGCGTCAGGCCGAAGACCGCGTCCACGAATTTGGCCACCGACCCATGGTCGCCGGTCTCGTGGACGATGCAGTGGACGCGGGCGTAGGGCGAGAGGAAGATGAGCGGCACTCGCGGTCCATCGGTAATGAGGGTGCCGTTGGGGCCATAGGAACGGATCGGCGGGGCGACGTGATCGTAATCGCCTTCGGAGTCATCCCAGGTGATGATGATGGCGCAATGCTCCCAGTAGGGGCTGCGGGCGATGGCATTGACGGCCTTGGCCAGCAGCGCCTCGCTGATCTGCGCGTCCGAGTAACCGGGATGGTCGTCGTCGCCCCGGAAGTTCTTCTGGACTTTCGGATCCGGGTCGGCGGGCTTCATCCTGAAGATGTTTCGGTAACCTCCCTTGACGAAAAACACACCGCCCCGGTCAGGCAGGGCCTTGTGTTGGAGGGCGTTGAAGAAATCCCGCAGCCCGTGGAGATTGCGGTTGAACCGGGGGTTGTTGGCGATGTAACCGAAGTATTGCGGCCCGTTATGGTGCGTAATGTAGGAAGCGTGCCTTCCTTCGGCGTCGGTGGGGCCGAGATCGGGATCGGTCGGCTCCGTAGTGTAGCCTTCTTCGAACCAAGCCCAGGGGATGGCGTTGCGTCCGTGTTGTGTCAGGAAGGCGACATCCTCCATGACATCTCCCAAATCGCCTTCGGGGTCGCGGTCCGTTGAGGCGAGTTGGGTTCCATCCTTTCCCGCCAGGGAAAGCGGCAAGGAGGCGTAGGTCTGATTAATCTGAATCCCGTCGGGATGCGGTCCCCGGAAATCGCGGGGATTCACGGGGAGCTTCAACTTTTTCGGGGTGGTATCGGAGGGCGAACCCCAGAAAGGATCACGGTCGTTGAGCACGGGCACGCCGGGCGCGCCGGCGCCCTTGTCGTTGTAGCGCTTGTTGGGATGGAGAGCCGCCTGCGTTTGGCCGGTCTGGGCGGCGATGATGGACAGGTTGCCAGGCGTGGAAGGGCCGGTCATCAACTGCAAGTTGTGGTCGAAGAGGACGAACCGGTTCGCGTAGCGCCACAAAAAGGGCACGGTGTCGCCATCCATATAAGCCATGGCGAGTTCGCCCATCTGCTTGGCCTTCAGGCTGGGCGTGGGGCCGGAGGTCCAGTATTTGTGTTCTTCGGCCAGGGCAAATCGGTCCATTCTGGCCACTCCATTGACAACATGCATCTTGGCCACGATCCGGAGATGAGAATGGTCAACGTCACCGATATCCGCGGCATAGTCCGCGGGGCCGATTCTGAACGGCTGGATGGTCGAGGTTGAGCCATCTGTGTTGACAATAGTCTGATAGAAGCCTGGGGTTTGGCCGGGCGGTTGGGAGAAGAGGCCCTCCGCGCCGGGAAAGGTGCCGAAATAAGAATCAAAGGAGCGGTTCTCCTGATATAGCACGAACACGTACTTGATGTGCTTGCGGATGAGGGCAAGGGCTTGGCCGGTTGTGAGGTTCGGCTCCAGGCCTTCGGGGACCTGGAACTCTTGCAGGGCCGGGTCTCCCGCGTCGGGATCTTGCGCCGGGGGAGTGCGGGGTTGCCCGACAGCGGTCGTGGCGGCGAGGGCTGCCCATCCCGCTGCGATGCAAGCTGAGAGCTTGAGCAGGTCTTTCATGTCGCGAATCGGACTCTTTTTCGTTTTGTTTCCTGTTTCTGGCGGAGGCGCTCGGTGTCTCTGCAGGCCAGCACAATGCCAGTCTATCCTGGGCATGCAAGGATCAAGGGGCGATTCGGTTACGTTTTCGCAACGAAAGCAGATGGGCCTCAGAGCAAATAGGGGGAGGAGCTTGGAAGTGCGAGCGCCGTCGTGGCGATCGTGCTCAAGCCGCTCGAGGAAGGCGGACACCCGCTTGGCATCGAATCCTCCACTCGAAGGTCACTGGTTTGCGGGGTGATCTCAAGGCGGATTCGCGCGCGGCGAAGCCGTTTCCGACGGAGGCGCAAGTGGAGGAACTCCGAGCGTGAGGAGGATGGTGAGTTGTACGTCCTGCTGGCCGCCGGCCTCGATGCTGATGACGCCACCCATCGCCTGGACCAACTGCCAGGCGACCGCAAGGCAGGCCTCCTCTCCGGCGAATCGCGAAGCCTGCAAAGTGTAGGAGGCGGCAGCAATCTTTTGCAGGTGGGAGAGGATATCGCGCGAGTCGGCCGTCCATTTAGCGGAAAACCGCGCCCGGAGTTCAACAGCCTGTTCGGACGCGGGTGTGGCGCAAACATCAAGGCCGAGACTTTGGAGGCTGTCCAGCTTCAGGAGGGAGTCAGTGACGAGCGTCAACAACTGATGGATGTGAATTGCGTCGCCCAGGAGTGATCGGGTGCCACCGCCGGAGATCGAGGCATCGGCCTTGGCCCCAGCTTCGGCAGCCAACCGGATCAGCTCGAACGGGCTGCGGGTAATCTCAGCGAGCCGGAACGGAGAGACAGTGAAGACCGGTTCCTCGAGCATCGGCCCCATTAAGGAGACCGTTTCGAGTGGGACCGTCGTGGCCGCATCGAGGCTGGCTTTGAGCGCGCGGAGCAACTCCCGCTGTGGACTGGACCAGGAGCTTAGCAGGAGCAGCGAGATGAGCCGGGTGATACTCTCGGCGGTCTGGCGGGTCGTCCCGGCGCGCTGGCGCGCAATTTCCGAATTCGCGCGAAAGGCCTCGAGTACGCTATAACGCATGGCCGCCGATTGCTCGCGAGC
>JBJKSV010000874.1:0-4910 GCA_046703605.1 Limisphaerales bacterium | reverse complement strand
GCGTTTTCACCCGACATGCGCCTGCTCGTTGCGACGAGCGCCGATGGCCGCTTGGCGGCGTGGGATTGGCCCTCGCACCGGCTGATCACCAACTTCATCGCTCATACAAGCCATGCTGTAATCACCCGTCCCGCCTTCTTCTCCGCCGGCACGGCCATCGTCACGGCAGGAAGGGATCATCTCATGAAGGAATGGGACACCAAAACGTGGAAAGAACTCCGTCAGTGGAACTTCAAACCTCAGATGCGAATGTGGGCCACGTGCCCGGCGAATAACTTGGTGGCCACCTGCGATGGGCAGTGGATTGAACTGCTCAGCGTCAAAGACCCAAACAAGCGCCAGAGATTTGCCGCGGACAACCGGATCGTCGATCTGGCGTTCTCACCCGATGGCAGGCTTCTGGCCGCCGCGAGCGAGAACGGCGCTATCGACCTCTGGAATACCCATAGCCGATGGCCGCCTGTGGTTCTCCACGGAGTGCTTCTGGGGTATCATTCGGTCGGTTTCGCTCCCGATGGGCGGCGTCTGGCGGCGGGAAGCAATGGACGTGAAGCGATCAAGCTCTTCGATATGGACTCGGGTCAAGAGGTCGCCACGCTTCCGGGGCAGGGTTCGTTCTTCAGCGGGGCGTCGTTCTCTCCGGATGGCAACACCATTTTCGCCTACAACTGGAACCATCTGCTCCATTTCTGGACGGCGCCGACGTGGGGCCAAATCAAGGCGGCGGAACACACCCAGGGCAGCGGTGCCCGTTGACTGGGCGGGCGCTCGCGTTTTGACAAAACGGCCTTTGTTTGGAATCGTGCCTTCCATACTATGAGCGAGGACGTTTCCGGGTTGAACGCGATCGACCCGCCTAACCAGAAGGCGGCGGACCAATTGTTGCCTTTGGTCTATGAGGAGTTGCGTCGGCTCGCGGCCAGTAAAATGGCGAACGAGCCACCGGGGCACACCCTTCAGCCGACAGCGCTGGTGCATGAGGCGTGGCTGAGGCTGGTCAAAGGTGGAAACCCCAAATTCGAGAATCGCGCGCACTTTTTTGCCGCTGCGGCCGAGGCCATGCGGCGCATCCTTGTCGAGCGTGCCCGCCGCAAACGGGCGGCGCGCCACGGGGGAGGCCAGCAGCGGGTGGATATGGGCGAAGTAGAGGTCCCTTGCGCAAGCTCGGATGATGAACTACTCGCCCTCGACGAGGCGCTCGACGCGCTCGCCAGCCGGCACCCGGTTGAAGCCCAGGTCGTGAAACTGCGGTACTTCGTCGGCATGACTAACCAGGAAACGGCAGAAACCCTCGGCATCTCCCTCCGCACGGCAAAGTATTATTGGACGCACGCCAGGGCTTGGCTTTACCACGCCATCACCGCCGAGCCGCTCGCCTGACATCAGCGCCCGTTTCCGGCTTGTTTGGTGCCGCAAGGGGTGTCTGGTTGCCGCGACGGCGCCTGGCAATTTGCCCTCCCTGAAGAGGCCCCGTCGGCCTATCCCAATGACCTCTTTGTGGAGTGCGGCAGCAGTGGCCCTGTCAGGACCGACCGGGCAACAATCCGACTGCCGATCTTTCTTCCAATTCGTTTGCCCTCTCCCTGGCGGAATCTCGCATTACATAGAGGCGGGTCCAAAGGTCCCGCAGCGAGAGCAAGCAAGAATGGCTGAAACCAGGACGCAGGATGAAAAGAGAATCCTCAACACGGTCGCGGGTGGTCTGAACCAACAACATTGGGCGCGCTGATAGAGCCCGGCGGCTTTGGCACAATAATCGAGCGCAAATGTGTTGAGAGATTTCTCAGAAGCGTGGCTTACAAAGCGTATGAGCACATTGTTAATTGCGGGGAGGCCCACTCGCGCCCGTAGTGGCGAGGATGGCAGGGAACACAAACCGGCAGGGCTGGCCTCCGCGGCCCGCCACTTCAGACTCACCAACGCCATCTGTCCCGGGCGAACTCAAGAGAGAATGAGAAACAAATGCCCGGATGGAGCCTGTCCGCACCCGTGTCGCTCAGGCAGGCGAATTGACCGTAAGAGCCGATCGGCTGCGTGCGTTGTCTTGGCGGCTGCCATGGCATTTGTGGCGACGGCTCAAGCGCAAGGGATACCGGAGCCCAGTTTGATTATGTATGGGGTCGTGAGCGACCTGTCGGCGGGAGGCAACCGCGTTAGTTTCGGGAGTATGAGCTGGACATTCCAGCCGGCGGGGGGCGGGGCGCCCATCGTCCTGACCGGAACGCTCACCAATATCAACGACCAGTTCTCCTACGTGTTGACCGTGCCGTGCGAGACGCAGATCCCGAACGCCTCCATTTCGCCGGGCGCCCTCACCCTGAGCGCCCCGCCAACAAGCTACGACCGCTCCAAAGTCACGATCAACGGTGTCGCGGCCTCGTTCGCCGTGCCGGCCCAGACCAACCTGACCCTGGCCTCGACGGACCGCGGGCGCATCGAGCGGATCGACCTCACGGTGAACCTCAACAGCGGCGGAGGGCTGCCGGATGCGTGGCAGCTCCAGTATTTCGGCCATACGGGAGTGGACCCGAATGCCGACCCGGACGGCGACGGGATGAGCAACTGGGCCGAGTACCTGGCCGGGACGAATCCCACCGATTCCCAGTCCCGGTTTGCGTTTGTGAGCGTGGCGCCGGACCCGCAGGGAGGGGTCCAGGTGCAATGGTCAAGCGTGGCGGGCAAGTTCTACACCTTGCAGCGCTCCAGCGACCTGCTCCAGGGGTTTGCGGATTTGCAAACACATATCGCGGCAACCGCGCCGCTAAATTCATTTCGCGACGCCACAGCGCTCGGGACAAAGCCGCAGTTTTACCGGTTGGAGGTTGAGCCATGAAGAGCCAAATCACCATAAAGTCCCGGCGGCTGCTGCAGGCCGGCTGGTTATTGCTGGCATTGAGCCTTTTACCGAATCGCGCCCATGCCCAGTGGGCCACCCAGACAATCACCCTCAACCCGGGCTGGAATGCGGTCTTTCTGCAGGTCCAGCCGGCCAACTCGGACTGCGACGCCGTGTTCGCCGGGATGCCCATTGAGAGTGTCTGGGCCTGGAACCGGCGCTTCACCAGCGTCCAATTCGTTCAAGACGCCACTAAGCTGGTGCCCGGCCAACCGGACTGGCTGGTATATCTGCCTCCGGATAACCCAGGGCGGTCCGTTCAGAATCTCTTTAGCGTCCAGGCCGCTCAGCCCTATCTGATCAAACTCAAGAGCGGCGCCCCCACAACCACCTGGACTGTTACGGGCCAGCCCGTTGTCCGAAAGGTCAATTGGCTGCCCAACTCGCTCAACTTCGTCGGCTTCAACATCGCCCCGGGCGGAGGGCCAACCTTCCAGGATTTCTTTGCCAGTTCACCCGCGCAGGCGGGCCAGCCCATTTACCGGCTGAACGCCTCCGGCCAGTGGCAGCTCATAACCAGTCCGGCCACAACGGCCATGCGCTCAGGAGAGGCCTTTTGGATCGGATGCGCCGGGGCATCCACCTTCTCCGGCCCGCTGGAACTCACTCTCGATCAGCGGGACGGCCTTCTGTATGGGCCGACGCTCACCGAGCAAACCTTGAAAATCAAGAACACCTCCACCGCACCTCGTTCGATTACCATTCAGGAGATGGCTTCGCTTTCCCCGCCCGACGCGAGTCAGCCTCTGCTGGCCGGCTCGGTGCCGCTCTCCTATTTTAAGATTGATGCTGCGAACCATCAGTTCGGCTGGCTAACACTCCCCAGCCAGTTGCAGAACTTGAGCCTGCAACCGGGGCAGGAATGGACGTTGCGCCTGGAGGTTAACCGCCCTCAGATGGCCACCTTCACCCCACCAGCCAATAATAATGGGGTTCTGTACCAGAGCGTTCTGAGCGTCTCCGACGACCGGGGGATTCGTTACCTGATTTCCGTCAGCTCGGAAGGGCTTCAGCATTACGGCGCCTCGATTGCCGGTGCGGGTGGCCCGGCAAAGAATGACGTGAATACGCCGCCAGACCCCCGCGGGGGCCTATGGGTGGGCAGCGCCGCCATTGACAAAGTCAGCCAGCCGGCGAATCCCGGCTCGCCCACAAACCCGGTGCCAGTGGGCACTCCGTTCCAATTCCGCTTGCTCGTCCATGTGGATAACAGCGGCACGGCGCGGCTCCTCCAAAAGGTCCTGGAGATGTACAAGAACGGCACGTTGAAGCCCGACCCAAATAATCCGACCAACAACATCGTTGACCAGCCCGGCCATTATGTGCTGGTGACCGATGACAGCTTGATCCCGCAATTCACCGGCGCCACCCTCAGCGACAGCCAGCCCGTCGCCCGGCGGCTCAGCACCGCTGCCTTCGGCTTTTCGCAGCCGATTCCGCTCGTTGCAAACGGCACGTTCGGTTCCGGACGCTTTACCTGCCAGGTGAACCTCGACTACGACGACCGGCTCAACCCTTTCAAGCACCTTTACCACCCGCAGCACGACAACCTGGACGCTCGCTTCCAGGCCAAGCTCCCCGAGGGGGTGGAATCGTTCACGATTCTGCGGCAGATCGAGATGGATTTCACCGCCCAGGACCCCGACCACCTGACCCTGCCCGGCTGGGGAGACGACCAGCTCGGGGGGGATTACTACGAAACCATCTCTGGCCTCTCCAGCCAGCCGATTCATATATCAGGCACTTTTCGCCTCACGCGCGTCTCCACCATCGGCGTGCTCAACGACGGACTCTAGGTACCAGCATGAAACTTGAATCGACGATGAAAACACTGTGCGCAGCCCTCCATCGGTTGGTAGGGCGCGTCACTCCGTGCATCCCCGTCCCGGTAGGGCGCGTCACTCCGTGCGCGCCGCACGACCCACAGTCCCGTCACGGCGGGCGGGGGACCGCCCGCCCTACCGTAGCCTGCGCGCTGATGTTTCTTTTCCTTGGACTCTTTTGTCCTAAGCAA
>JBJKSV010000873.1:0-4492 GCA_046703605.1 Limisphaerales bacterium | reverse complement strand
CTTAGCCGTGGCCTTTGAACCAAAATGTGCCACCCATAGGGAGCCTCATTATCGATCCTGACATGCAGGACGACAGCCTCTATGAGCGGACATGCCGCTGGGCCTCCTCCATGATCTTGAAAAAGGTATCGTCATCCGGCAGTCCTTCTTCTGCCTCCCAGGCGCCAGCCTGTTCCGCTGTTCCAGCGGGGCTGATGCGGGCCGCGTGCTGGGCCAGCGCTCGGCAGATCGCTTGCTGATCCCCTGGAGGCAGGCTCTTTACCAATTGGACAATATGCAACGCCGTTGTGCTCACCCCCAAAGCATAAGCTGCGGGTGAGCCGTTGCCAAGCCCGCCCGCAAGCCCCCTCCCGACCTCCCCGGACCTGGCTGAGAATCCTCGATGCCGCCACCAATTTCGCCAGGCGTGGTGAATCCGCAGCGACGCCTTTCGGCGCCAACGTCTCCAACGAACTGAGAGCAAGGTCGCCGCGATCTGAACAATGGTGTATTGTGTATTGTGTCTTGAGGATTTCTTGCGGTATTGCGCCGTGCAAACGATCCGAGCATCCAGTTGACGGTATGAACCGAAGCGAGTGCGAGAGACTGATAGCGGATTACCTTCGGTGGTTGAAGGAGGGGCTGCGCGCCAGGGAGGCGGAGGGTTCCTGCCGCATCGCCACCCCGTTTTTAGACCGCCACAACGACGAGATTGAAATCTACGTCGAGGAACGCAACGGGGGCTTTCTGCTGACGGATGACGGCTACACCCTTTCGGACCTCGCTTCCTCCGGGATGACCTTCAGCACGGAGAAGCGCAAGGCGCACCTCGCGGCGATCTTGAACGGCTTCGGCGTCCGACAGGAAGCCCAGGAGTTGCAAGTTCACGCGACGCCACAGGACTTGCCACAGAAGAAGCATAATCTCGTTCAGGCGATGCTGGCCGTTAACGACATGTTCGTCATGGGTGAGGAGCACGTGCTCTCGCTCTTTAAGGAAGATGTAGCCCGGTTCCTGGAGGATAACCATATCCCAGTCTTTCCGGATTTTAAATTGAGCGGGCGCAGCGGCTTCGACCACAAGTTCGACTTCGGTCTGCCCAAAACCAGGCGGCATCCGCAGCGGGTGATCCAGGCCATTAACCAACTCACCAAAGACCAAGCGCTCTCGTTCGCCTTCGCCGTTGCGGACGTGCGCGTGGTGCGGGCCGAGAAGTTGGTAGCGTACACGTTCGTCAATGATGTCGAGCACCCGCCCAGTGAGGACAACCTTGCCGCCATGAAGGCGTACGAGATTGAACCCATGATGTGGTCCCGCCGCAATGAAAGCGCGACTCTGCTCAACGGAGGCTGAGCCTCGCCTCGACGAAGCCATCCTCGCTGCCGCGCAGCCTTCCTGGCGAAAGGTCGCGATGGTCATTGCGCTTGTCGCCGAGGCGGAGGGCATTGATGTACCCAACAACGAGTATGGGCACAGAATCATCTCCTCTCGAATCAGGGCGCTTGTCCGGTCTGGGCGCTTGGCGGGCCAGGGCGACCTGCGGAGACCAAGGTGCAGTGAGATTCGGCTTCCATGCGGTCCGGTCGACCGATAGAGTGGCGCTTGAATATCGACCACAATGGGCATTCAGGAATTCAACAGGGCAAGAGGTTTGCGCGTAACGCCCATCAGTTACGGCGGCGACGGTGGTTGCTTATCGGAGAAGTTCATGTGAGGTACGTTGCAATCACCGGTGGAGTTGCCGTCGCTCTGCTGGTCCTCTTCATTATTTGGAGGTGGACCTCTGTGGCGTGGGGAGCGCGCCAACGGGATGAGAAGCTTCTTGCGTCGCTGGATGGCATCGGCAACAAACTGGACGCAGGCCAGCCCGTATCTCCTCAGGAGATTGATACTCTGGCCGCGTGTCCAGAAATGCGCTACCTGCTGTTTGCTGCTCTGCGACAGATGAAGCGGCCCGCCCTGCTCCCCTCCAAGTACTGCTCGTCTGTTGCCCAGGGCGAGAGTGCTCTCGCCTACTGGATGATGCACCCGAATGAGCTTCAGGAAGCACCCGAAGCGATTGAATTCGTCGCAACGGTCCAGCGAACCGTCGACGGCCAGGAAGCCGAGTTCCACGTTTATCGCTTTCGCATGCGCCACGGCCACTGCGAGGCAAAGAACGGCTGGATGCTCGGCGTTGCAGGCCCCATGAGGGTGGGGCCCGAGCCGTACTCGGCGGTGCCAGGGGCGTTCGCTCGCCCAGGCGACATTGAGGGCAAAGTCAGGGCGTCGGAGTTAGTCGATTGGTATGTGGGCATGCTCCGCCAAAAGGGAAGAGCCAGATGAAGCGCCCGGTTGGTTCCTGTCCACAGTTCGAGCGAGAAAAACTTGGCTGTGCTGCCCGCAGGCGCTAGAATGCTAAGGTATATAAAGAAGATGCATATTGTCGCTTGGTTGTTTTCGTTGGCAACGGGGAGTTGGTTTGGATTGACGGCCGCTAAGGCCCGCCGGAATTGGGTCGGATGGGCAGGCGGAGGCGCCATATTTGCCTTAATTATCTCGACCATGATCTTGGGCTTGGGCCGCGCCACATTACTCCCTATTCGGACCGATGCCTACACGCTGATGCTGCTCAAATGCATTGCGGCCTCGGCGGTCGTCATAGGCATTGGGGGCTGGCTCATGCTGCGGACTCTCCGGCCGGATAAATAGAGCCGGTTCCACACCCATATCCTATCCATTCACAGTTTTGGGATAGGCTCTAGAATACGGGCAAGGCCTTATCAACAGGCCTGCTTGATGCGCGGATCAATCCACCGGTAGAGGAGGTCCACAACGAGGTTTATCGTCACGACGGCTGTGGCGCTGAGGAGCACCGTGCCCATGATCATGGGCACATCGAGATTAAACACACTCTGCACCGCTAGCTTTCCGATGCCGGGCAGGGCAAAGACGTTCTCGGTGAAGAGCACCCCGCCGAGCAGCGAGGCGACGTCCATTCCCAGAATCGTGACCACGGGGATTAAGGCATTGGGCAGGGCGTGCTTAAAGAGCACCGCGGCTTCCGAGGCGCCTTTGGCTCGGGCCGCGCGAATGTAGGGACTGTCGAGCACCTCGACCATGTTGGTGTGAATGAGCCGCGAGTATTAGCCAATGAAGAGCAGGGCCAGCGTGATGGCCGGCAGCAACAGCGAAACGAAACCATGAAAGCCGGCGACCGGGAACCAGCCCAGCTTGTAGGCCAGCGAGTATTGGAGCATGCGCGCGAGCCAGAACGCGGGCAGTGACAGGGAGAGCGTGGCGGCCACCAGCGCGCCGCGGTCAATCCACGACCCGGCATACCTGGCAGTGAGGACCCCCAGCGGCATTGCAATGAGCATCCACAGGACCACCGCCGTAGCGGACAGGGCGGCGGTCACTGGCAAGCGGGTCAGAAGGGCCTGAGCCACGGGCTGATCGGTCACAAAAGAATGGCCGAGGTCCCCGTGGGCCAGTTGCAGCAGGTAATAGCCGAGCCTCTCGATCACCGGATCATTGAGATGATACCGCGTTCGGATCTGCTGAAGAACCGCCGGCGAGGCCTTCGGTCCAGCGATGACACGGGCGACATCACCGGGGACGGCGTTGACCAGGAAGAATACCAGCACCGCCGTGGCCAGGAGCGTCACGGCGGACCAGAAAACGCGGGTAAGGAAATGAGCCAGCATATTCGATCAGGTCAGGGATCAATCCACATCCTCTCCCAGCGCCAGAGCCACACCGGGTCAGGAGCGGTCCCACGCAGGCGAGGGCTGTAGAGAATGGGTACCTGCTCGTGGACCAGGGGCACCCAGGGGGCGTCTCTTATGATGAGGTCTTCGGCTTTCCCGAAGAGCTGCATCCGCTCGTGCTGGTCTAAGCAAGTGATGGCCATATCCAGGAGGTGATTCACAGCGGGGTTGTTGAAAAAGCTGACATTGTTGCAGTCTGTTTCTGTAATGTGTTCCCCGTTGAGAAGCACGTCGAGGAAGTTGCCCGGATCGGGGTAATCCTCGAACCAGCCATAGACGCCAAGCGGAATCTGATGCCGCGTGCCCGATTTCACGTTGAATGTCGTTCCATTCACCGGCCTGAGGGCAGCTTGGATGCCGACTTGTTGGAGGTCCTGCTGCGCGCCCTCGGCCAGGCGCGCCAGAATCGGGAGGTCCACCATGTACCACAGCTCAGTGTTGAAGCCGTTGGGGAAGCCGGCCTGGCGCAGGAGGGCGCGGGCCTTGGCGGGATCGTAAACATAACGCGGCAGGCTGGAGTTGGTCCATCCCATGATGGGGGGCACGATGCCTTGCGCAATGGTGTCGAAGCCTCCCGTCAACCTCAGCAACCGCCGCTTGTTGATGGCGTAGTTGACCGCTCGCCGCACCAGCACATTGTCGAACGGCTTCATCTCCGTGTTCATGAAAATGTAGTCCGTGTTGGCGGAATTTGCCCGGACCAGCCACGAGCGGAGGCGCGGGTCCCGTTCGAAACGGATGGCCTCAGCCGGGCTGGCCAGGAC
>JBJKSV010000872.1:0-6347 GCA_046703605.1 Limisphaerales bacterium | reverse complement strand
GAACAATACGATGGCTCTACGGCACTTGGACGGCGAAAACGCCGGAACGGCCGCTGTTTCTGGAGTGGTCGACGAATTTCCTATCAACCTTCATGCAGTCTGCGTGGACATGTCGGTGCGCATCCGGGCGTACTGCCCGAGCGATCGCGCCGCCGTCCGCCAACTCTGCTGTGAGACCGGTTTTCTCGGAAACCCGATTGATTCGGTCTTCCAGGACCGCGAACTGTTTGCCGACCTGTTCACCAATGCCTATTTGGAGCATGAGCCGGAATGCGCCTTGATCGCCGAAGTGGATGGGCGCGTCGTCGGTTACCTTCTCGGCGCGGTCAGCCGCCACTTCGAACTGGCCTTGATGCGCTGTGGCTTCAAAACGGCGACCAAGATGATTTTCAAGCTCCTGACCGGGCGTTACGCCGCCCACCCGCGCAGCGCTCGCTTTGTCCGTTGGCTGCTCACCTCCGGTTTGCGCGAACAGCCAAAGCACCCCGCCAACGCCGCCCACTTGCATTGGGACATCGACAAGCGGTTTCGGGGCCGTGGAATCCCACCTCGACTTTGGCGGGTGTACGAACAAAAGCTGCGCCAGGTCGGCATCAAGCGCTGCTATGGCGCCTTTTTCTCCCACGCGCACCGGCGGCCCGAGGCGGTTTATGCGCGTTATGGATTCCAGATCTATGACCGCAAACCGACCACCCTCTTCAAACCCGAAATTGCCGAGGCGGTCGAAGTGGTCTGCGTTCATAAGGCGATTTGAGGCCAGAGACCGGTGTGAAGCCCACCATTTTCACGCTCACGAGCGCGCGCTCCGGCACTGTCTATCTCCGCCACCTCTTCCAGAACAACATCCCGGATTGCGCCTGCCGCCACGAGCCGTTTTTCGATTGGGGCAATCCCACGCTTTTCGGCCCGGCCATTTATGACGCCTTCGCCGGGCGCGTGGAGCGTATCCGCGCCCGTCTGGCCAAAAAGCGGCGCTACATCGAACGGCTCTCCAGCAGCCGGTATCTTGAATCCAGCCATGCTTTCCTGAAATCTGCTTACCTCGCAGCCCTGGAATTCTTTCCGGAGATGCGTCTGATCCACCTGGTCCGTGATCCGCTCAAGGTCGCCAAGAGCGAGGCCTTTCGACAGCGCTGGCGTGAGCGTGTCCATGCCCCTTTCCACTTCTACCGGGGGGACGATGGACGGCGCCACTTTTGTTGGGCGCTGACCGGCAATGAAGCCATCTTCCGGCCCTTTACCGGGGAACTGGCCGAGCCGATGGCATCCGCCCCTGCAAGGGGCGCTGCTCCCTCCGCGTCGTTCCATCATTCAAAGCCCCGTTCCGCTCCGCTCAAGAGCCCTCAACCGCTCTCACTCTTCCAGTGGTATTTCATTCAATGGATTGAGATTGAGAATCGCGCCATCCAATTCCTCGACCAGCATCAGCTCCACGACCGCTGTTTCCTCCTCCACACCCCCGGCGACCTCAACAACCCCGCCAAGGTAAAAGCCATGTTCGACTTTCTCGGCCTCAAGCCGCGCTCTCCGCACATCGTTCTGCGCGGGCGCAAGAACAAAAGCATCGGCGTTACGACAATCATCACCGAGCAGGATCAAAAGGAGTGCCAAGCCGTCCTGGAGCAAATGCCCCCTGGATTCCTGGAAATCTTTAGGCACCCTCCTTATCTGGATTTTCCCTGGAGCAACCGATTGCGTTCAATCGGCGCTCGGAGCGTGGATTTGCCCGCCGCAGTGCCAGCCAGGATGCCTTCCCGCTGAGCGGGCGGGAGTTGGCAGGGCCCGGCCCTTGGAGGTGGTACAGTCAAGACGCGCCCGTGTCAGAGAGAATCAACTAAAGCCTGTTGCGCAATGATGGGAGATCAGGCAGAATATCTAAAGTCATGATTGCACGTTATGCCGTTCGTATCCTGATGCTCTTCCTGGGCTTCGGGTTGGTTTCCCCGCTTTATTCCGCTCAGTCCGATGCGCCGGCTGCCAAGCAGTCGGAGGCCTCGAACGCAAGCCAGACGCGGCCGTTTCATCTCACTCCTGGCCCGGATGACGGCCTGATAGCCTTCATCACCGCCAGGCTGCTGGAGGATCAGCAATACCTCCACCACCCCTTCGACGCCGCCTTCTCCAGCAAGTTTCTTGATGGCTATCTGGAGACGCTCGCCCCCCAGCACATCCATTTCCTCCAATCAGACCTCAACGACTTCGAACTCTATCGGACGAACCTCAACTTGATGACGCTGCGCCAGCGCAATGCCAATCCTGCTTTCGTCATTTTCGACCGCTTTATCGAGCGTTACCGGGAGCATGTCGCCTACGTCGAAAAGCTCCTCAAGACCCAGACGTTCACCTTCACCAACAACGACAGCATCGTCATCGATCGGCACGACCTCCCCTATCCAAAGGACCTCGATGCCGCCAAGGCGCTCTGGAAGCAGCGCCTTAAGTTCGAGTATTTGCAGGAATTGCTGGGCAAGATCGATACCGCCAAGAATGCTGCGACCGGGGCAGAAAAGACCAAGAGCTCGGAAAATCCGAAGAAAGAGGCCGAGCAAATTGTCAAGACCCTGAGTCATCGGTATGAGCGCAACCTCCTCATGTACAGCAAGTTCGACGACGGGGAAGTCATGCAGATGTACCTCACCGCCCTTGCCCATATTTACGATCCCCATTCCGATTACCTCGGCCATGAGGAACTGCAATCCTTCGCCATTGCGATGAATCTGAGCCTGTGTGGCATCGGCGCCGAACTCGGTTGGGAGGACGGTTACTGCACGATTCGCCGCCTGCTTCACGGCGGGCCGGCCATCAAGAGCAAACAACTCCACCCCAAGGACCGCATCATCGCCGTCGCCCAAAGCAACCAACCGCCCGTTGACGTCGTCGATATGCCCCTTCCCAAGGCGGTCCAACTCATTCGTGGCGCCAAAGGCACCGAGGTGCGCCTGACCATCATTCCAGCCGGCGCTGACGCCTCCAGCCATAAGGTGGTGAGCCTTATCCGCGATGAAATCCCCCTCGAAGACCAGGCGGCCAAGGCAAAGATTATCGATATGCCCGATGAACATGGAGACATCATGCGGTTGGGCGTCATCGATTTGCCCTCCTTTTATGCCCCATTTGACGTAGGTCCCAACCAGGCCAATGCTGATTCCAGGAGCACCTCCGCCGACGTCAAAAAGCTGCTTAACAAACTCAAGCAGGAAAATGTGGCTGGGGTCATCCTGGACCTGCGCAACAACGGCGGGGGTTCTTTGGATGAAGCCATCAAGACCACCGGCTTGTTCATCAAGAAGGGACCGGTAGTCCAGGTCAAAGATTCGGACGGGGATATCCAGGTGGATTCGGACCGCGACCCTTCAGTCGCCTACGATGGACCGCTGATCGTCTTAACCAGCCGGTTCAGCGCCTCGGCCTCCGAAATCCTCGCCGGCGCCCTCCAGGACTACGGGCGCGCCCTCATCGTGGGCGACGCCTCGACTCACGGCAAGGGAACCGTCCAGAGCGTCATGTCGCTGGTGCCCTACATGCAATTTCTCACCAAGGGACATGTCCTGGGTGATCCCGGCGCTTTGAAGATTACCATTAAGAAATTTTATCGCCCCAGCGGAGCCTCGACCCAGTTGAAGGGCGTTACACCGGATATCATTCTGCCGTCGGTGGTCAGCCTCTCGAAGGACTTCGGCGAGAGTTCCCTCGAGTACCCTCTGCCTTGGGACACCATCGACAGCGCCAAGTTCGACCGCCTCAACATGGTCGAACCCTACCTGCCGGAGTTGCGCAAGCGGGAGAGCGAGCGCCTCGCCACCGACCCCGAATACCGTTACATCCGCCAGGACATCGCCCTGTTCAAAAAGCAGCAGGCCGATAAGACCATTTCCTTGAATGAGAACCAACGCCTCAAGGAGCAGCACGAAGCCGAAGCTCGCCAGTAAACGCGCGAAAAGGAACGTCTGGCCCGCAAGGAACCCGCCGAGAAGGAGTACGACATTTCACTCGAAGAGGCCGGCAAGCCGGGTCTTCCTCCCGCCGTCGGCGCCACAAACTCCGTCGCCCAGGCCCACGCCGGCGCCAGTCTTGCTGCCATCGCCACCAGTGCAGCCCTCGCGGGCGCATCCCCCGTTGGCACTGACCAGTCCCCGGCGGTTGACCCTCCTCTGAATGAGACGGAGCACATTCTCATGGATTACGTTTCCCTGATGTCCAAGCCCAAAGCCAGCGTAGCCGCCGCGGGGCGATAGAACCCTGCAAAGACGTTCTTAACAGGCCGGGTTTGGTAACGGCTGGCTGGGTGCGGCCTGTGCGGCTCCATTGCCAGCCGCCGGGTAGCAATGGATAACAAACGGCTAAAACGATTGAAGCGGGCCGCAGGCTTCGTGGTCTTGCTGGCGCCGGGTTACATTATGCTGCGCGCGTTTGAATACAGTCAGGTCTATCACCCGGACCGGACGTTGACGGCTGCCGGCGGCGAGTTGGGCCGGAAGTTCGAGGACGTCACCTTTGCCACCTCCGACGGGGTGCAGCTCAACGGCTGGTTTTTTCCCGCCACCAACGACTCGCCTCAAGGGCGCCTGGCGGTCTTGTTCTGCCACGGAAACGCGGGCAATATCAGCCACCGGCTTGAATTGTGCCAAGCCCTGCTCGAAACCGGCGTGAGCGTCTTTCTGTTCGACTACCGCGGCTATGGCCGGAGCGAAGGGCGTCCGAGCGAGCAAGGCACGTATCTTGATGCCCAGGCCGCCTATCACTGGCTGGCGCACAGAGGCTTTGCCGGAATCCGGATCATCGCCTATGGAGAATCTCTGGGAGGCGGTGTCGCCTCCGAGGTGGCCATGCGAGAACCGCTCGCCGGGCTTGTCCTGCAAAGTACGTTTACCAGTATTCCCGATGTCGGCGCGGAATTATTTCCCTGGTTTCCGGTGCGATGGCTGTCCACCATCAAATACAATACCAGGGCCAGACTGCCCCACCTGAAGACCCCCGTGCTCGTCATGCACAGCCGGGCGGATTCGTTGATACCCTTCCATCACGGTGAGCGCAATTTCGCCTCGGCCAATCCTCCCAAGGCCTTCTGCGAACTCAAGGGCGGCCACAACGACGCTTTGACTGACCGGCCCGCTTTCATCGCCGGCTTCAACCGCCTGCTTCGTATAATAGAAACGAACAGCGCCGACCCCGGTCTCACCCCGGTGGCCAGCCCAGGCGGCGCCCCCCAATGATGTGGCAATGCAGGTGGGGCACCGCCTCGCCCGCATCCGGCCCATTGTTGAATACAAGCCGAAAACCGGATTTGCTTAAGCCCAGGTTGGCCGCGACCTCCGCCGCCTTGAGGAGCAGGTAGCCGAGAACCTGCTGATCTTCGGCCGTGGCGTCCGCAAGGCGCGGGATCGGTTTCTTGGGAACGATAAGCACATGCTTGGGGGCTTGGGGCTTTATGTCCTCAAAGGCGAGCACTTGCGCGTCCTCGTACACGATGGCCGCGGGGATCTCACGATCGATGATTCGCTCAAACAGGGTCTTGCTCATGGCCCGGCGAACATGCCTTGGAAAGCTGGTACGGTCAACTGTGTATCAGGAGTTTGGCATGAACGAAAACATGAATGCTTCGGAGTGGGGACGCGCTGGCTGAGGCCGTCTTGAGCACACCTTGCAAGGTGTGCCCAACTCGGCCCGGGTTGGATCGGGCTGTTGCACCAGCATTCCGAACAGCCTGAGGGGGGCGCAAGCGCCGTGGGGCTCTCCGTGCTGCGCGACTTGGTGAACGCGGCCCAAAGTGACAACGGCTCAGGCGATGCGCGCGCGACTTGACACGCGCCCGCCGAAGACGTATCTGGTCTCCCCGCCGTGCAACCTGCTCAAACCAAGCCCGTTCCGATTCGTCCCCTGGCGCTGGCCCTGTTTGGGCTGATTGCCGCCTTCCATCTCTTTTGCGCGGGCATCGGCAGGCCACTCATGCGTCCTCAACACCTCGGAACCGCTTTGGAATACGCGCACGGCCCGATCAACCTGCTCCGCCCAGTGATCGTCGGGTTCAACGCCACCGGAACGCCGACGGCGCTGGAATTGCCCTTATGGCAGGCGGCGGTTGCGCTTGTGTTCAAAGCCACCGGCTCGACATGGTATGGCTGGGCCAATGTCGTGTCGCTGATGCTGTTCGCCACCGCCCTCTGGCCCTTGCTTGAGTTGGGCCGCGCTTATGTCGGGGAACGCGCCGCCTGGTGGGGCCTGGCCTTCTTCCTCGCCCAGCCCATCGTCGTGGAAATGGCCGGCGAGGCGGGCACAGACGGCTTTTGCCTGGTGGCGATGATTTGGTTTCTGTTCTTCACGGACAAGATGATACGCACGGGTCAGGC
>JBJKSV010000871.1:0-13947 GCA_046703605.1 Limisphaerales bacterium | reverse complement strand
AACGTTGTCCGGAGACGTTGGAGGATCGGGCAACGCGTAGCGCGTCCAGGTCCTCCCCGCGCCTTCATTTCTTACCCAGTAAACGTGGCCGTAGCCTGTGTCACAATCGCTATAGACGATGTCGTTCTTTCCGTCACCGTCCAGATCAACCACCCAGCTCCGAATGCTGGTGCCGTAGGTGGGATTTCGGATGGGCAGGTAGGGCCAGGAATGGCGTATCCATCTGCCACTGCCGTGGCCGGGGTTCTCGAACCAGGACCCGGCTATGACCAGGTCCACGGCCCCATCTCCATTGATATCGCCTGCCCCTCTGGGTGCTATACCCCCATGATGGCCGATGTGTTGTGCGACCACGTGGACCGCCAGGGAATGCGAGGAATCGTACCACAGCAGCTTCTCACCGTCGAATGTCACTATGTCGGGCCGGCCGTCGCCGTTGATGTCCGCCGCAGTGATGTCGTGAACTTCATGGCCGCTGTGTTCATATTCCTGGGCTTGCCATTTGGTGTCCGGGTTCTCTCGCAGGGTGCCGGGATTTTTGAACCATACCTGATCAAACACGACATCCGTCCAGCCGTCGTTGTCCACGTCCAGGGCGGCGGCCCCTAAACCTTGAATGATATTTGTCGAATCACTGATGAGATGCGGCACCCAGACCGAATCGCTCTTGCGCTCGTACCACCAAAAGCCATGGGCATCTCCTGCGGCATCTCGCGACAAGGCGACATCCAGATCTCCGTCGCCGTCGAAATCGGCCAGTGCGGGTCCAGCCGTGCCGTATCCTTTGCCGGGAAGCGGATTGGCGATGGTGAAGTGAGTAAAGTTCAGGTTGGCGGCGGCGAGATGAACCTCGATCAATGGACCGAGCATCAGAAGTATAGCAACAGGCAACGCGTGCGCGTTGAAAGTGTTCGCGACTTTGCGTCGTCGCATTGATTTTTGTGCCCGCCGCGAGAAACGCGGCATTCCTTCCGATTGGTTGTTAGGTCTGATCATGTATTCTTTCGATCTCGTGCCGCAAGACGTGTGACGATGGCATCGGCATCGTAAACGCAGCCGCCCCACACGCCGCCGCCGGCTTGCTGTAATGCGGCCCAAAGGCGTGTGTCGGCGGGCAGTTGAGGGTCCGGAGACAGATCAGGGCGCGGAGAACGCGCCGCAAGACGAGCAGCCCCTTCTTCCGCCGAGAAATTGACTGAGTCCTCGCCCACAAAGTCCACCGCACCTTCCAAATGCGCACGGTCGATCACTATGCGGATCCGGTCGCCATCGCGCAATTTGCCGATCGGCCCTCCCGCGAGCGCCTCGGGGCTGACATGGCCAATGCAGGCGCCGGTCGAGACCCCGGAAAAGCGGGCGTCCGTGACGACCGATACGTGTTTGCCGAAAGGCAAATGCTTCAATGCGGCGGTGATCTGATAAATCTCTTCCATGCCGCTGCCCATAGGGCCGCGCCCGGCCAGGACCAGCACGTCACCGGCTTGAATGCGGCCCTCCTTGATTGCGGCGATAGCTTCGGTCTCGCGCACGAATACACGAGCGGGCCCTTCGTGCCGAAAAACGCCATCCGTGTCCAGGACACTTGGATCAATGGCGGTGCTCTTGATAACGGAACCTTCCGGTGCGAGGTTGCCGCACGGAAAGACGACGGTGGCGCCGAAGCCAAGGGCGCGCGCTTTGGCCGGCGGGAGAATCACGTCATCGGGAACAACCCCATCCTGATGATGTAACAACTCTCGAAAACGCAAACGTCGTTCGCTCTTCTCCCAGGTTTCCAGAACCGTCCCGACCGTCTCCCCGCTAACGGTGAGCGCCTCGATGCGGAGGGCGCCCAACTCGCGCAAGTGCAGCATCACTTCGGGCACGCCCCCCGCCAGGAACAACTGAACGGTGGGATGATTGGCCGGGCCATTCGGGAGCACATCGACAAAGCGGCTAATCCGCCGGTTCACATCGATCCAATCCTGGATGCCGGGCCGGCGCAGCCCTGCCGCATGGGCTACCGCGGGGAGGTGCAGCAGGAGGTTGGTTGAGCCGCCGATCGCGGCGTGAACCGCCATGGCATTGCTTACGCTGGCCTCGGTGAGGATGTCGCGCATCGTTATGCCCTTGGCCTCCAGGCCCAGTAATGCTTGCGCCGCGCGCCGCGCTCCATCCCGCCAAACCGGCTGGCCGGATGGCGCCAGAGCCGTGTGCATCGGGCACAATCCCAGCGCCTCGGCGACCACCTGCGAACTGGCGGCGGTGCCGAGAAACTGGCACCCCCCGCCGGGTGTCGCGCAGGCGCGGCACCCGAGCTCCGCCGCCTCGGAAAGGGACAGAAGCCCGTGGGCAAAGCGGGCGCCAAGAGTCTGGACCTTGCCGGCATCTTCGCCTCGTTCCGGCGGCAGCGTCACGCCTCCGGGCACGAGGACACAAGGCAGGTCCCGCATGGCCGCCAGCGCCATCATCATTGCGGGCAGGCCCTTGTCGCACGTGGCCACTCCCAGCACACCCCGCCGTGTCGGCAGTGAACGGATCAACCGCCGAAGAACCGTCGCCGCATCATTGCGATAAGGCAGGCTATCGAACATGCCGGGTGTGCCTTGGGTTCGCCCGTCGCATGGGTCGGAACAGAACCCGGCGAAAGGGATTGCCCCGCTGGAGCGCAACTCGGCCGCAGCGGCTTCCACCAGCAGGCCCACCTCCCAATGGCCGGTGTGATACCCCAGCGCCCGGGGGGAGCCATCCGCATCGCGCAGCCCGCCCAGAGTGCTCAAAATCAAGAATTGCTTGCCCGATAGTCGAGCGGGGTCCCAGCCCATGCCTGCGTCCTGAGTCAGGCCAAAAACGTCTCCGCTGGGCCTGGTGAGCAGCATCTCTTCTGTCAGTGGGAGCGCGCCGGCTGGTCCTGGGGCCTTGGTCTGTATTTCGTAGATGCTCTCGGCGTCACGTTTCATAGGGTTTCAAATCGGCTGGGTGGGTCCTGTCTCGCGAGTGCCGCTTGCCTTTGTTGATGATAAGAGGCTCATAGTGTCTTCCATGATGTTGCCATAGGCTGTGGATACTAACACGAGCCGCCTTCCAAGGCTTTAGGAAATATGGAATTTGATTTCCCCGCTATGGAAGAGGGTGGCTATAGGTGACTATGCACCAAAGCTGTGGAACGTCCGCCTCACGGTGAGGCCAGTTCGCGGGCATGCGGTATGTCGTTGGCACGCAGCGGCCGCACCTGAGTATGCTCCAACGTGAGGAGGGCAATGGTGTGGCAGCCGGTAGTCTCCATCCGCTGGGTTGACAAAGCCGGGGTCCGCCCTCTTCTATTGTCCGGCCGACGGAACCTTCGCGATGAATGAAATACCCGGCACGGCCCTGTTTAAGCGGAAGGCCGAGCAGCTCGAGCGGCTGACCGGGACATTCCTCAAGCGCTTGGGAAGGGACTCTTTTTATGACCTCTACTGACCGCCCGGGAACAACGCCTCACAGCCCGGGTCCTGCTTCCGGTGATTCGCGGCCGCAGCGGTAAAGGAGGCGGCCGCGTAGTAATACGCCCAGCCAAACAGGCAGGAGTTGTAGATCCCAATACCGCGGCTTTGAACACAGCCACACACTGGCCGTTGTGCCCCATCTTTCTTGTGGCAGACCTCAATTCCAAACACGCGCTGGATCAGCTCATCATCGATGTGGACGAGCTCTCCAGGCCGGAGATGCCCGAATCGGAGTTCTACAGCCATCAGGTGACTGAGCCTCGGAACAGTGCCGTCGTGGTTGGCTGGAAACCAGCAGTCCTCGACGTCGCACCACCGACCCAAACCGCTCATGCAGACCAGGAAATCGCAGTCGAATAGCCGCATGTCAATTCAGCGGTCGGTGCTTTTGGCACTTTGGAGAGGATGTTCCCGTTCTCGTCGATGAAACACGTCAAGCAGGCGCCCAGTACCGGCGCACGCGCGAAAAGGAATTTCAATCAATAATGCGCAGCCAGCGCGGCATAACCCACGATTATTAAACCGCAGCCGCAGTGTCGATAGTGCGGCACTTGCTTTGGATCGGTTTGCCATAGATTGCGCGGGGCGCTCAGTTTTATGCTCTTTCCATCAATCTGGCACGGCGGCAATATCGGCTGGATGAAGTGGTTCGCACCAAAATGCTCCAACGAAGGCCGAAAGACCGATTCGAGAGAATGCCAACTCGATGCAGACGAACCCGCGCGCCTGAAAGGCACGGCACGCGTCCGTTTTCTGCCGCGATCACCATGGCTCTGGCTGGCGTCGGCGCTCTCGCTATTGCCGGCTTACGCCCGAGCCCTCCCGGAGAATCTCTACGGAGAAATGCACTGGCGCATGATCGGTCCTTACCGGGGAGGCCGGACGCGGGCCGCCACGGGCGTGCCCGGCCAGCCCAGCGTCTTCTATATCGGACAAGTGGACGGCGGCGTCTGGAAAACGGATGACTACGGTCGGACCTGGAGGCCGATATTCGATTCCCAGCCGGTGCAATCCATTGGCGCCATCGCGGTTGCCCCCTCGGATCCGAGCATCGTCTATGTCGCCAGTGGCGAAGGATTACAGCGCCCCGACCTGTCCGTCGGCAACGGGATGTACCGCTCCACCGACGGGGGGCGGACCTGGACGCATACCGGGCTGGATGACAGCCAACAGATACCCGCGCTGGCGGTCGATCCCCACGATCCGAACCGCGTTTTCGCCGCCGTGCTTGGCCACCCTTATGGCCCCAACCGCGAGCGCGGGGTTTTCCGGACCATGGATGGAGGCGGGACGTGGACGAAGGTGTTGTACAACGACGAAAACACCGGCGCCTGCGACGTCGAGATGGACCCATCCGACCCCGAGGTGATTTACGCGACCCTTTGGAGGGCGCGCCAGGGTCCCTGGGAAGACCATAACGCTTATGGGGGCGGCGGGGGTGGGATCTATAAGTCCATCGACGGGGGCGGCACTTGGCGCCGGCTTGCCGGTGGATTGCCCGAAGATCTGGTGCAGGCCTATATCGCCATCGCTCCCAGCGATCCAAAGCGCGTCTATGCGATGGTTGCCACCAGCCGGGACAAGCAGGTTTATGGGACCGGGGCAGGCATCCTCCTTTATCGCTCTGAGGATGCCGGCAACACCTGGCAGCAAGCCACCACTGACGACCGCCCCACCGCGCGGATCGGCGGAGGCGATCTGCCGATGCCCAAAGTGGACCCTGCGAATCCCGACGTCGTCTATAGCACCAGCATCGTGACGTGGCGTTCTGTCGATGCCGGGAGGACATGGAAAGCGATCCGAGGGGCGCCGGGCGGGGACGATTATCAGAACCTATGGATCAATCCGCACAACCCGAAGATCATGCTGCTGGTGGGAGACCAGGGGGCGATTGTCACCGTCAATGGGGGCGCGACATGGAGTTCCTGGTATAACCAGCCGACCGCGCAGCTCTATCACGTCATCACCGACAACCAATTCCCCTACCGGGTGTATGGCGGGCAGCAGGAGAGCGGTTCGGTGGGGATCGCCAGCCGCGGCAACGACGGGGAAATCACGGTGCGCGAGTGGCATCCCGTGGGGGCCATCGAATACGGATACGTGGCCCCCGATCCCCTCGATCCGAACATTATCTACGGCGCCGGAAGGACCGAAGTTTCACGGTTCGATTGGGTGACGGGCCAGACTCAGGATGTATCCCCTGTTCCTGTGAAAGAGCCGGGGATTCGGGCTGACCGCACGGAACCGATCGTGTTTTCTCCAGTCGATCCGCACGTGCTCTACTACGCAGCGAATTTTCTTTTCGAAACCCGGAACGGAGGCAAATCCTGGCGCAAGATCAGCCCCGATCTCAGCCGGCAGCACCCCGGTATCCCGGCCAGCCTCGGTGAACTCGCCGCCAAGGACGCCTATGCCGCCAAGGTCCGCGGCGCCATCTACGCGCTGGCGCCCTCGTTCCATACTCTGAACACAATCTGGGCGGGCACGGATGACGGCCTGGTCTGGCTGACTCGTGACGGCGGAAGTCATTGGGCGAACGTCACGCCGCCGGAACTCACGCCTTGGAGCAAGGTGACGCAAATCGCCGCCTCGCATTTCGATGACAACACGGCCTACGTGTCCGTGAGCCGCTTTCGCATCGACGATTTGCATCCGTATCTTTTCTGCACCCACGACGGCGGCAAAACGTGGGAGCGGATCGTGGGGGGCCTGCCTGAGACTGCGCCGGTGAATACAGTTCGAGAGGACGCGGTCCGAAAGGGCCTCCTGTTTGCCGGGACGGAACAGGCGGTGTGGGTCTCGTTCAACGACGGCGAGCGGTGGCAACCGCTGCAACTCAACCTGCCGCACACCTCCATGCGCGACCTTTGGATTCACGATAACGACCTGGTGGTGGCCACCCACGGGCGCTCGTTCTGGGTTCTCGATGATATCACTCCCCTTCGCCAAATCACCGCTGCGTTTGCCCAATCGAACGTAAGGCTCTGCAAGCCCGCGACGGCTTGGCGTGTTAAGCGCGATACCAACACCGACTCCCCCCTTCCCCCGGATGAGCCCGCCGGACGCAATCCCCCCCAGGGCGCCATCCTGGACTATTAGCTCGCGGGGACGGCACACAGCCCGGTCACGCACGAAATCCTCGACGCCCGAGGACGCCTGGTGCGCCGCTATTCGAGCGCCGACCCGACCGGCCCGACCCAAGAGCAGCTCAACCAATCCACCTCCATTCCCGACTATTGGATTCGCCGTCACAAGGTCCTGCCCGCTACCGCCGGCATGCACCGCTGGGTCTGGGACCTGCACTACGCGGCGCCCGTTTCCATCCAAAGGCAGTATCCGATTTCGGCCGTTCCTCACGACACCCCGCACCTGCCGCTGGGCCCGACCGCCTTGCCCGGGCCCTATACCGTCCGATTGATCGCCGCAGGCCAGACAAAGTCCGAAAACTTGATCGTAAAAATGGACCCGCGCGTGAAAACGCCCCTCGCCGGCCTCGAATCTCAGTTCCAGGCGGAGCAGGGTCTCGCCTCGATGATCGCGCGCAGTTCCGAAGTCGTGGGCTTGGCTCGTTCCCTTCAAGCGCAGGTCGGAAAATTAACGGGCGATAAGGAACCTCCGATCTCCACCCACGCCAAGGCCCTCGAGAAAACGGTCACGACCCTCTTGGACGGACCCGCCCCGGGCCCGAAGGGGTCGGAACAAACTGGCTTGGCGAGCATTAACGAACAGGTGTCATCCCTGTATGGTCAGGTGATGGGAGCCGATGCCGCGCCGACCGCTTCGCAAGCGGCCGCCGTCGTGCGTTTGGGCAACGCGCTCTTGGAGGCCCTAACCGTCTGGGGAAAAGTCCAAGAGACTGACCTGCCCGCTTTCAATGCCCGCTTGCACGCCAGCGGTTTGGCAGAGATCCATCCGGAATGGAATCCGGCAACTCAACCCGATTCGGAAAACGAAGAATGACCCGCGGATGGCTCGCCGGCGCGCAAGGCGACAGCGCCGTCAATTCGCGGCGGCTTGGCGGGCGCGATTCAAGGCCGCCTATGTGGACCCAATTCAGCACATGGGCCTTGGCGCTATTTCGAACCGGAGTTTGGGCCGGTCAGCCAGCATCCATCCGAGGCGGGCACAAGGGTCGCGACCCGATGCAAAGGGGGTCCGGGCCAGCCAATTCAAGAGCTAAGTCACGCTGGCGGCGGCCAGGCAGTCGCAGAAAACGAGCGGGACTTTCACGGTCTATTCAAAGTGCCTGACAGAGTGGCGGACCATCTGTCGAGACCTCCAGCCGGGTCTCGGGGCCCTTTGCCGGCGCCTGCAGATGGAGCGGTAGGGGCGCGAGGTTTCGCTACTCTCCAAGGCTCCTTCTCACCACCGCGCCGCCGGGGCGGCCCCGGCCTCAGTCTGATGTCGTTCGACGGGCGAAAAGATGGCCGCCAGACACATCAGCAATGAGAAACGAATTGAGATTGAGTCGGGCGTCCAACACTCTCGCCGCACGGTTTTCGCCCGGTGGCGAGGCGTTGGGCGCGTTAAACAAAACCTACTCCGATAAGTGGCTGGATAGGCCACGGCTGGACATCACGGCCTCGGCACGCCGCTATAATACATGCTCTCGAGCGTGACCAGGTTGGGAATCAGCCCCGTGACATAGCTGGGTTTCGCACCTCGGCTGCGGTCTTTTGCAGCCGAGAGCCAAGGATTTTGTGATGGCCGCGGAGGATCTGTGGAGTCCGTTGCTCCAATGGCCACCGGGCTTTTCTCGATGCTGCTTCTCTCTGCTTGCGGATGTCGCTCCGCTCTGCATGGCGTTTATTGACATTTATCGCCAAATCCACCATAATGTCGGCAAACAGATAATCGCAGCATCTTCAGCATGAGCAGCAGCATCAACTTATCTCTGACGGACGAACTTCGCGAGTTCATCGACCGGAACTGCGGTGACGGGACGCTCTTTGCCACCCCCAGCGAATTCCTCCGCGACCTGCTCCGGGAAAAGAAGGAGCGCATCGAAGCCGCTGAAATGCGCGATGCCATTCTCGAAGGTTATCGGGATCTCATCGAAGGACGGGTGGTGGAGTTCAACGGTGACCTGCGTGCCAGTCTCAGGGAAGCCCAGCGTCGTGAGAAGCAGGCTTGGAAATAATGGCTTACCTGGGTATTTCCCGCCGAGCTGCACGCGACCTTGAGGAGATTCGCAGCTTCTCGGTCGAGCATTGGGGGCACCGAGTGGCCGAGGAGTACCTTGACCGCGTTGAAGAAGCCCTCCAGCGGCTGCGGCAGAATCCGAGTTTGCTCCGCACCAAGCCAGAGTTTTCGCGGCATTTCCGTTTCTTCCGAGTGCGCCGTCACTACCTGGTTTGTTGTCTGGTGGAAGACAATCTTTATCTGGTGACCGTGAAGCACGGCAGCCTGGATCTCCCCAACCGGTTGGCCGAGTTGGAGCCTGCCTTGCTCATAGAAACCGACTTGCTCCACAAGACTTTTCTGGCCAAGCTCAAGAACCAGCCCCCCGGTCCCACCAGCTAACCATGAGGCGACAGGGTTGCGGGTCCGAGGCTTTCCAGCAGGGCCTTTATTCGCTCGCAACATCGACCTGTTGGCCAGTTTATCCTGAATGGCATTCAGGAAGGTCAGGGGTTCGAACCTCCTCGGCTCCACCATCCGGCCAGAGGCTCAGGATCATGGCGTGGTTGCGCTTGCCTTCCGAGGTGGTGCGTCGAACGAAGGCCAGGAGTTTGCGTTGTTGCGAGGGCGAGAGAACCTCAGTCGTGGGTGAGCAGCGGGGTGTTGATCGCCCTGCATGCCGCCCGTAGTATGTGCCGATCTGCTCGAGTTTGGGAATGTTGGTCTTGACGAATTTGGGCAAAGAAGGATTATCTGTTGGGACATTTGTGTCTGCATTCGTAAATACTTTCGCGCCAGGCGGTGTTCGGTCGGGCCTGTTCGATCATGGCAGCGTTAGGCTCGTTTCGAGGAGTGAAACGGATGGAAAAAAGGATGCAACAAAATGCGTAAGTCGTTGATAGCCAGTTTAGCTCAGTGGTAGAGCAACGGTTTTGTAAACCGTCGGTCCTCGGTTCGAATCCGAGAACTGGCTCCATTTCTCGAAACCGCGCGTGCTGTCCAGACTGGTGGCTCCTGCGGTGCGGCCGTCGCACTCGGCAAGTCTGCCGCCATTGAGCTTATGAACTATCGTATCCGGGCGCGGTTGGTGGCGCTTGTAGCGGGGGTGTTGCTGGTGGGGGCGACTATCGCGTTCATGGGCGCCCAGCAGCGCTCGGAAATGGAGGCCCTTCGTGTCCAACTGAACCAGGTCAATTCCGAAAGCTTCCGGATCGCGGACGAATTCGCCGAACACGTGCTCCGCCTCAACAATCTGCTCTATGGCTACGGGCGCTCCCACGTTCCGCCGGATTCTCCGGCGTTTATACGAGCCAGCCATGAGTTGGACCAGTGGATTGACACGCAAAAGGCAAAACTGCGCAGCGCCGAGGAAAAAGCCGCCATGGCCCAGATTGACCGCGGCTACGATGATTACCGAAAGGCCGCCCGCGACCTGCTGGCCAGGCTGGCGGCGGCTGGCGAAGCCAGCGCGACCATCGATGAATACGCCGGCCTGAGACTCGAGTCCGAGCGGCTGTTCGATGGGGTTCGAGCCCTTCGCGACGCGCATCTGGAGCGGCGCCAGAGGCTCTTGACGGCGGCGAGCATCAGCATCGGAAGGGCGTGGGCCTTCCAACTGGCCTCTCTGTCGGCTTTGCTTCTCCTTGCCGGGGTGCTGGCGCTGGTGGTCTATCGACAGATGGTCGCGCCTCTCCGAGCGAGATTGATCGAAGGGGAGGCGCTGCTTGAACGGCAGGAAAAGCTGGCCTCTCTGGGCATGCTGGCCGCGGGCGTGGCGCATGAAATCCGCAACCCCTTAACCGCCATCAAGGGCGCTGTTTTCTTGTTGCAGAAACGATTGAAAGCCGGCTCGGAGGAGCATGCGGATTCCAAGGTGGTCGAACGCGAAATCTTGCGGCTGGAGCGGATTGTGAACGAGTTTCTTCTGTTTGGCCGCCAGGGAGAGCTGCAGCTTGCGCCTGCCGAGGTCGGCGACCCCCTCCGAACGGTGTGTGACCTGCTGGGGCCTGAACTGGCCAGGAATCATATCCGCGTCATCCTGGAGGACATCCCGGCCCTGGCCGTGACCATGGATGCGGCAAAGATCGAGCAGGTGCTCATTAACCTGGTCCAGAATGCCGCCGAAGCCATCGGCCATGACGGCATGATCAGGCTGCGCGCCCACGCGGAGCGCAAACGAATCGGCAACGAGCAGAAGAAAGTGGCTGTGCTTGAGGTCGCCGATAACGGCAAGGGCATTCCGCCGGAGGTTCAGAAACGTCTGTTTGACCCGTTCTTCACCACAAAACAGGGTGGAACCGGCCTGGGTCTGTCAATAGCGGCTGCCATTGTGCAAAAGCATGGCGGGGCCATCGAGTATCAGACAGAGGTTGATTACGGCACGACCTTTGGCATCGTCCTGCCGGCAAATGGCGAATGAAAGGCCAGAACCGAATCCTGCTCATCGAAGACGATCCCGGCATCGCCGACACCCTTCAGCGGGCCTTGGCGGGGGAAGGCCATCAGGTCGATTTGGAAAATCGCGGCGACACCGGTCTGGAACGTGCGGAGCGGGAGGCCTTCGATGTTGTGATAACCGACCTCAAGCTGCCGGGTATCAGCGGCCTGGAAATTGTGCGCCGGATGCACGCGGCGCGTCCCCGATTGCCGATCATTCTGATCACGGCTTTTGGCACGACCGACACCGCTATCGAGGCCACGAAGTTTGGCGCCTTTGACTATGTGCTCAAGCCCTTTGACTACGCGCAAATGCTGGATTTGGTGGGCAAGGCGGCCGAGAGCAGCCGGCGCATGTCGGAGCCGGTGGCCCTTGGCGAGGCTGCCGCCGGCCAGGATGCGCTCGTCGGGCAGAGTGCGGCGATGCAGGAGATTTACAAACAGATTGGCCGCGTGGCCTCCAAGCCGGTCAACGTTCTGGTCCGCGGCGAGACCGGGACTGGCAAGGAGCTCATCGCGCGCGCGCTTTACCAGCACAGCGAGCGCGACAACGCCCCGTTTATCGCCATCAACTGAGCGGCCATTCCAGAAACCCTCCTGGAGAGCGAGTTGTTCGGTCATGAACGCGGCGCCTTTACGGGCGCCGAGGCACGCCGGATTGGCCGATTTGAACAGGCCGGGCGCGGCACGGTTTTTCTGGATGAGATCGGCGACATGAGCCTGGGCACGCAAGTCAAACTCAAGCGCGTGCTTCAAGACAAAACACACCAGCGGCTTGGAGGCAAGGAGACCATTCGGGTGGATGTGCGAGTCATTGCGGCAACGCATCGCGATCTGGAAGCCGCCATTCGTGAGAAGCAGTTCCGTGAGGACCTTTACTATCGGCTCAACGTGGTGGCCATCACGCTGCCCCCGTTGCGCAACCGGCGGGAGGATATCCCCCTGCTGGTGCGCTATTTCCTGGCCAGGCACGGCGCCGAGCTGGGCAACGCTAGCCCTTCGGTTCACCCGGAGGCGCTGGATTTCCTCCAGGCGCAGCCCTGGCCCGGAAATGTGCGGGAACTGGAGAACGTGGTTCGCAAGGCCCTCCTGGCAGCCCAAGGCTACACCATCAGCCTGGAGCATGTCCGCGCGGCCTTGAACCGCAACACCGCTCCAAGCTCTCCGGCCTTGTCTGCGGCAGGCGAGTATATCGAAGATATTTTGGGCGAAGCCCGGCGTGGGGAGCTTTCTGACGCCTATAACCGGGTGATCGAGGCTACTGAGCGGGAGCTGTTCACGCGGGCGATACGCCAAGCCCAAGGCAATCAGGCCAAAGCCGCCCGCTGGCTGGGCATCACCCGGGTCACGATGCGCGCCAAACTCATTCAGTTCGGCCTGCATCCAGGCCACGACAAAGAGTCTGAAAGCTGAGGACGGCTCGCCCTCTGCTCATTTGCGCGCCGCCCGCTGTCAGGACCATCCCGCCCAAATCAGCCCCTGGTGCTGGACAGCCCCAAACTGCGGTTGCCTGAGCAATCCTCGGCGAAAATCACTGCGGCGCGGGTAAAAGCCAGGTTTGCCTTGAAGCGGCGGCGGCTTGCGGCTAAAACGAGCGGATGCGAGTGGTTGGTGAAATTCCTGCACGATATCGTTCAACGCGGTTCGAGGGCAAACCGCTGGCGTTAATTGCCGGCAAGCCGTTGATCCACCATGTCGTCGAGCGTTGTCTCCAGGCCAAGTCCCTCTCCGAGGTTATTGTGGCCACGGACGATACGCGGATTTGGGAGGTGGCGCAGGCGGTCTGCCGCGCCGAGATGACCGCGCCCGGACATCCCAGCGGGACGGACCGGGTCGCCGAGGTCATGGTCCGCTGCGAGTGCGATGCGGTGTTGAATATCCAGGGCGATGAGCCGCTCATCGAACCCTCGGTTATCGACGCGGTCGCCGGCGCCCTGGACCAAACCGAGATGGCCACCGCCGCCTCTCTCATCCAAAAGGCGGAGGACTACACCAACCCGAACGTCACAAAAGTCGTTGTCAATGCCGCCGGGCGCGCCTTATATTTCTCCCGGCGCACGATCCCATATTTGCGCGACGCCGCCAACCGTTCCGCACTCGAACAGATGGCGGCATTTCCCTTTTTGAAGCATCTGGGCATTTATGGCTTTCGGCGGGAGGCCCTGTTGCGGTTTGTGCGGTTCCCGGTTTCGCCGCTTGAACGGGCGGAGAAGCTGGAGCAATTGCGCGCCCTGGAAAACGGCATCTCGGTTGCCGTGGTCAGGGTTGATTATGAAGGCGTGGGCGTCGATGTGCCTTCGGACGTGGTGCGAGTCGAGAGAATCCTGAAGAGGTCAAAGCGGTGAAGTACATTTTTGTAACAGGCGGAGTGGTGAGTTCGCTGGGCAAGGGCCTGACGGCGGCCTCGCTGGGGACGCTCCTGGAGAATCGTGGCCTGAAGGTCGTGCTCCAGAAGTTTGACCCCTATCTCAATGTCGATCCGGGCACAATGAACCCTTACCAGCACGGGGAGGTCTATGTCCTGGACGATGGCGCCGAGACCGACCTCGACCTCGGCCATTACGAGCGGTTCACCAACTGCAAGCTCACCCGCCTGAATAACCTCACCAGCGGCCAGGTCTATCAAACCGTGCTCAACAACGAGCGCGAAGGCCGTTACCTGGGCAAGACCGTCCAGGTCATTCCGCATGTCACCGATGAGATTCAGAACCGCATTCACTTGCTGGGCGAGGAGAGCAAGGCCGACGTGATGATTACCGAGATCGGCGGCACCACCGGCGACATCGAAGGCCTGCCGTTCCTCGAAGCCATCCGCGAGTTTGCCCTGGAAGTGGGGTTCAACAACGCCATTTTCATGCACGTCACCTACGTGCCGTTCATCAAGGCCGCCGGCGAATTGAAGACCAAGCCGACGCAGCAAACC
>JBJKSV010000870.1:0-15097 GCA_046703605.1 Limisphaerales bacterium | reverse complement strand
GTCTAAGGGTAGCGCCCACCAGGGCGAGGCAGCCGGCGACCACCAGTGGTTGGAGTTGGGCGGCGAAAAGGACCGCATTGGCTGTCAGGAGGAACATCGAGGCGACGACGATGGCGAGTGATGCGGCGGTCGAGGCCCAGGTGAGCAGCCAGAGAGTGCGCAGGCCCGCAACCTGGCGTTCATCGAGACCGGCAGGCCACCCCTCAGCGCGTTGACGGGCCAGCAACCAGGGCAGCAGCAGCGCCACTGCAAGAGTACCCGGCGTCGTGCGGCCCAGCTTGAGCAACTCATCGAAGCGGGGCAACCGCCACCCGATCAGGGATGGCGTTTGCGAGGCATGTTCCATAAACCCCGCCCAAAGATGGGGAAAGCCGGCAATGACCGCACCCAGAACCAAGGGCGGAATGAGCAGCAGAGCCAGCATCGGCCCCAGGGGAAACCTTTCTCGCAGGAACAGCGTACCGCTGAGCGTCGCCACCCAGACAAAGATGCAATAGACAGCCCCGATTTGCAGGCTCGTCGCCAGGCTCAACAACGCCAGCCCGGTGGTAAACCACGCCCAGCCCCAACAATTGTCATTCTGTCGGCCGGTGAGCGAAAGCGGTGGCCCGCGCCGTACACCAAGGCCTTGGCTCCTCTCGAGGCCGTCATGCCCAGTCGAGGCTGCACTGCATCTCCGAAGTTGGCGCTGCCTCCGGTGCAGTCTGCTTTTCCAATGCACCCAGAATGCGCGCAGCGTTTGGAGTGCGAGGCCACCGCTCGCTTTCGCTTTGCTTTCCCTCCCGCCTCCGGGCCTTGCTCGAACCCACGCATACACTGCGGCGATTCCAAAGAGGTGCGCCAGGCTGTCGGGCCGGTCGTCGAAGGTAATGACGAAGAGGAACAAGCCGCCCACCGCAACGGCCCATTCGGGCAAAGGCAACCGGCGGAGGGCGGAGAAGAGAACAAGCACATAGAGGCCAAAGAGCGCCAGGTGCAGGGTGATGGCAGACGCGGCCGAGGGGCCAAAGAGGGCCATCCAGCCCAGGAGCACGCCTTGATAGAGCGGCGGATAGGCGCAAAAAACCTCCCGGCCCGAGATGGGCAGGGCCAAGGCCAGAGAGGGATTGGTGTACTTGCCGTGGAGCAGAAGGTTGACTACCGGCCCGTCATAGAAGAACGAATCATTCGAGGGAACAGGAAGGGTGGCGAGCAGGAGCAGGGCAAATCTCCAGAGGAAGACCCCCGCGAATATCCAAGTCGCGCTTCGCCTCAGCCGATGAACCAGTGGAGAGTCAGCCATGCCGCATGTTCACCAAGACGCTATGGAATTGCAGCAGCGGTGTCAATTCGTGGGCATTGACTCGAAATTTCTTCTGGCCAAGGCGCGCTAATGTTAATAAACTCGCTCTGGACTAGCTTAACGAAAGGCCGCAGATATGGATGTAATCTTTAATTGTCCCAGATGCGAACAAGAGTTGGCGGTCGATAGCTCGGGCGCCGGCACTGAAATCGCCTGTCCCTCCTGCGGGGCAACCATCACCATCCCCGAACCCGAGACGGTGCTGGCCCGGCACGGAGTCGATAACGAGGGAGGCGCGCGCGTGGAAGCTCACCCTGTCAACCCAATCGCCTCTTCCGCCGCCGCTCGTGTGGAGATGCACCTGCGTGTGCCCACGCGCAAGGCCACCGAGAGCCTCATCGAGAAGCCTCCCCCTCCGCTGGAAGTTGCCGCCAAGACGAGCGATAAGAAGATCCGCGTCAAGACGATCAAGCACACGGACTGCATTGAGGTGGGACACGATAAATTCGATGAGGTGGTGTCGAACTTCCTGGGCAAGGTGGGCGAAGCCGACGTCATTAGCATCACGCCTCTCGCCTATACGCACCTGGACATTGGAACGCAGAAGCTGCTGACCGACTTCGGTGTGATGATCGTGTACCGCGGTTGAAATAAATGGCGGTTTTGAGCTTGGCGCGTTAGTGTTGACTCATGGAATGGCTGCACGCTCCCTGGCGCATTGAGTATATTCTTGCGCCCAAGCCTGTGTTGACGGAGAGCCTCTTCACACGCATCGCGCAATCGGATCAGGATGAGGCCAACCTGGTCGTGGCCCGGGCACGCACCTGCTTTGCCCTTCTCAATGCTTTCCCCTACACCGGCGGCCACCTGATGGTTGTGCCTTACAAGCAGACGCCCGACCTGGATGGTCTGGAGGATGAGGAACTTACCGAACTTCTCAAGCTGACTCGCCGTTGTCAAAAGGCTCTCAGGCAGGTGATGAAACCGGATGGCTTCAATATCGGGCTGAACCTGGGAAAAGTTGCGGGCGCAGGCATTCTGGAACATGTGCATCTGCACATCGTGCCGCGCTGGCAAGGCGACACCAATTTCATGCCGGTGTTGGCAAACACCACCGTCCTGCCTCAGGCCTTGCGGGAGCTGGCCTCCCGGCTGCGTGAGGCCCTCGCCCAATGAAGTGGTCCGCCGTTGTTGACGATGCCGACTGAAACCCTTCACTTCGAAAGCGATCGCCTGGCTCAGCAGCTCTTCAATAATGAGCCGCGCAATTTGCAGGCCCTCGAAAGCCAGCTCGGTGTCAAAGCCACCGCGCGGCAGGACTGGATTAAGCTGGAGGGGGAAGCAGAGGGCATCGAGCGCGCCAAACACCTGTTTCTGCTCCTGGAAGGTTCCGTGAAGGCCGGCACACCCGTCCGCAACCGCGAGTTTGGCCATGCTCTGAACATTGTCAGAAATGAGGGCGTCTCCGCGTTGAAGGATATTCTAACCGACCGCATCCAGACTTCCGACAAGAAGCCGTCCGTAACCCCCAAGACGGTAGGTCAAAAGAAATACCTCGATGCGATTCGCCGGCATGACGTCACCTTCGGCGTCGGGCCGGCCGGCACCGGCAAGACCTACCTGGCCGTTGCCATGGCCCTGGCCGCCCTGCGTGAGGGCAGAGTCTCCCGCATTATCCTCACGCGCCCGGCGGTGGAGGCGGGAGAGGCCCTTGGTTTTCTGCCAGGCGATCTTTACGAGAAGATTATGCCCTATCTCCGCCCCCTGCACGATGCCCTGCATGACATGCTTCCCGCTGAGGAAATTCAGAAGCATACCGAACGCGGCACGATAGAAATAGCGCCGCTGGCCTATATGCGCGGGCGCACCCTCAACCACGCGTTCGTCATCCTGGATGAGGCCCAGAACTCGACCGGTGAGCAAATGTTCATGTTTCTTACCCGGCTCGGCATCAACTCGCGCGCAGTGGTCACTGGCGACGAAACCCAGATCGACCTGCCTCAGCACAAGCAGTCCGGCCTGGTGGAAGCCCACCGTGCCCTGAGACATGTCGAGGGGATCGCCATCGTCGAGTTCACAAAGCGCGACGTCGTCCGCCACCCATTGGTGCAGCGCATTATTGCCGCCTACGAGGAGCATCGCGGCCACGCCCGGTTTCCCCAGTCCAAGGAGCCGTGAAGCGAACCCTCGTTTTGAGGAACCGTCAATCGCTCCGACGCGTGGACCTGCGGCGCTTGCGCCAGCTCGCGAGCACCCTGCTTCGGGACGAATTCAGGTGCAAGCAATATGACTTAGGCTTCTACCTGGTGGGCGAATCCGAGATGACCAAGCTCAACCAGACTTTTCTTCGCCACCGCGGCTGCACCGATGTCATCACTTTCGACTATTCCGATCCTGGCCAACCCGGATCGCTCACAGGGGAGGTCTTCATCTGTGTCGCGGAGGCGGTAGTTCAGTCGCGGCGGTTTCGCACGAGCTGGCAGCGCGAGGTGGTGCGTTACTTGGTGCATGGGGTGTTGCACCTGAGCGACTACGATGACCGCTCGGCAAGTGCCCGCCGCCGGATGAAGACAATGGAGGATCGCTTGTTGCGGCGCCTTGCCGCCCGCTTCGACCTGAGTCTATTGGCAGGCGGCGTCGAGGTCAGTCCTGCACCTCTTTTCGCCACCGCGCCTCGATCTTCGCGAAAAAAGGTGAGGACTCATCCCAAAGGACGATGATTGAAACCGCCACGGGTCTGGTCTTGCGCCTCCGCCTGCTGACGGAGTCCAGTCTCATCGTTCACTGGCTGACCCCGGACTTGGGCCGCCTGGCCACGGTTGCCAAAGGCGCCCGGCGGCCCAAATCTCCGTTTCGAGGCAAGCTCGACCTGTTCTACGTTGCCGATTTTAGTTTCAACCGGAGCCGCCGCTCGGAATTGCACACCTTGAGCGAGGTGCGGTTGCGCGAGATCCACAGCGCCCTGCGCCAGGAGTTGGCCTACCTGAGGCAGGCCTCCTATTGCGCCGAATTAATCGAACTAAGCACCGAGACCGAAACGCCCCTGGGGGCGGTCTTCGACCTGATGCTCGGATTCCTGGCCCATTTGCTGAAGGGGCCCCCGCGACCGGAGACCATCTTCGCTTTCGAGCTCAAACTGCTGGAGGAACTGGGCCTGACCCCGCTTCAGGCCGATGCGAAGCTGACCCCAGGCGCCAAGCAACTCCTCACGGGGCTGGCGCAGGGGAATTGGGACCCGGTCCAACGGCTCAGACCCAGCTCAGCACAGGCGGATGAAATCCAGCGTTTCCTGGGAGGATTCCTGGCTTTCCACCTGGGACGGGTCCCTAAAGGAAGAGCCGCAGCCCTGAACGCCGATGGAGCGCCGATTTCTGGTAGGGTATAGCGGACCGGGTTGCCCCCTCTCGCGCTGTTACCCTCAGCCGCTTTGCTCATGTTCGCTCGACATAATATCGTTCGACATATTCCTTGACCATGCGTGTGGCGGTGAATCGTGGCACGAGGGTTAGCATGGCGCGGCGGATGCGCTGAATCCACTGGCGAGGAATGCCCTGGGAGTCGCGCTGGTAAAACAATGGAATGACCTCTTCGGTAAGCACGCGATAAAGATTGGCGCTGTCCTGCCGGTCCTGCTCCTCGACCGAATCGGAGTGCGCATCCTGGCCAATGGCGAATCCATTGGTGCCGTCATAGCCTTCGCGCCACCAGCCATCGAGGATGCTCAGGTTCAGCCCGCCGTGGCAGCCGGCTTTCATGCCGCTGGTGCCCGAGGCCTCCAAAGGGCGGCGCGGATTGTTGAGCCAGACATCGCAGCCGGAGACCATCTGGCGAGCGACATGGACGTCGTAATTTTCGAGGAAAACCAGGTGGCCTTTGAGGTCGCTGTATTTGCTCAGGTGAATGATGTGCTGGATGTAGCGTTTGCCGGCGTCATCGCGCGGATGGGCCTTGCCGGCGAAGACGAACTGAATCGGGCGGGTCTTGTCGCGTGTGAGCCGCACGATATTATCGAACTGCTGAAAAATGAGCGGGGCGCGCTTATAGGTGGCAAAGCGGCGGCCAAAGCCAATCGTCAACGCGTCCGGGTTGAGGAGGTGGTCGTACTCGATAAAATCACCATGAGCCAGGCTTTGGTGCTGAATGAGCAGGCGTCGGCGGGCGAACTCAATGAGTTCGCGGCGCAGCCTGTATCGCAACGCCCAAAGCTCTTCGTCGGAAAGAAACGCCGGGTCGGCCGCTCGCGCCCAGAATTCCTCGGAATTGATCGTTCTCTGCCACTCCGGGGCGGAGGCTGGCGGGTCCGAGGGCGCGGCGGCGGTTCCTTCCCCGGAGAGTTTGCGGCGCCAGAAGCGGCGGACGGTGCCCTTCATCCAGCCGATGAGATGGATGCCATTGGTGATATGTCCGATGGGCACCTGCTCCAGCGGCCTGTCAGGGTAGAGCGAATGCCACATGTGCCGACTCACGCGCCCGTGCAGCTCGCTCACCGCGTTGGCGCTGCGGCAGAGTTTGAGGGCCAGAACCGTCATGCAGAACGCTTCGCGCCGGTCATCAGGCTTCACGCGCCCGAGTTTCATCACCTCGCTAAATGGAACGGGAAGCTGAGTGCGGAAGCGGTGCATGGCATAGTCCATCAGGTCCGGGCTGAAGCGGTCGTGACCGGCTTCAACCGGAGTATGGGTGGTGAAGATGCACTCCTGGCGTGTCTGGGCCAGGGCTGTCTCGAAACTTGCGCCGGCGGCCAGCTTCTCGCGCGTCAGCTCCAGGGTTAGGAATGCGGCGTGGCCCTCATTCATATGAAACACGGAGGGCTGCACTCCCAGGGCGCGCAACAACCGCACCCCGCCTATGCCCAGGAGCATCTCCTGCATGATGCGGGTCGTGCTGTCTCCGCCATACACGCGCAGTGTCAGATCGCGAAAGTGCTGCTCGTTTTCGTCGCGGTTGCAGTCGAGCAGATAGACCGGCACACGCCCCACATTCACCCGCCAGGCATGAAATGCCACCTGGTTCATCCCAATATCGACGTTGCACACCAATTGGTCACCCCGGTCGTTAAGCACCGGTTCCATCGGCAGGTTTTTCGGATGGAGCAGGGTGTAATACTCGGCTTGCCAATTATTCGAGTCGATGGATTGCTGGAAATAGCCCTCGCGGTAGAACAGCGTGATGCCCACTAACCCCAGCCCCAGGTCGCTGGCCGCTTTGGCATGGTCAGCCGCCAATACCCCCAGGCCGCCGGCGGCGATGGGCAAGGTCTCGTGAAAGCCGAACTCGGCCGAGAAGTAAGCCACCGGGTTGTGCCGGAGCTTGCGCGCGTGCTCCGCGCCCCACGTAGTCTGTTCACCCAGGTAGGCTTGGAATTCGCGCAAGACCCGCCGAACCCTCTCGGCAAAGAAAGGGTCTTGAAGTCGCACCCGCAGCTCGTAATCGGAGACCTCGCGCAGAATCGCCACCGCGTTGTGATACAGGTTCTGCCACCCGCGGGGAGAAAGCTCCTGGAATACCTCCTGGGCGCCCTGGTCCCATGTCCACCAGATGTTACGCGCGAGCTTATTCAGCCCAACGGTCAGTTCTCTCAATTCTTCGCTTGTGAGCGGCTTCTGTGTCATAGATTGCTGTAAGTCCTTGCTCTTGGCGGTTCTGCCTGGACAAGATAGCGGTGGACCGTAGCCGCCGAAGAGGCGCCGAGCAATGATAAAGCGGGCCAGGCGGCGCTACTATTAAAGATGCGGCCGGGCACAGTCCAGCCTGCAGTCGGTTAGCGATCCGGCTTGGCGGGGACGATGTCGGTCTGCAGCGCCGGGTTGGCAGCGCGGACAGGGCGTGTCGGCAAGCCCAGGTCGCGCCGCACGAGGTTGGTGCCCTGAGCAATGGCCACCGTCTTGAAAAAGGCAATGTCGCGGTTGCACCCTTGCCGGCCAAAACCGCAGTCGCTGGAAACGATCAGTTGCTCCGGAGCGATATGCTTGAGTGCCTCGCGGATGGTCCCGGCCACTTGCTCGGCCGATTCCACCTGCAGAGTGCGATGGCTGACCACGCCAATGCAGATCTTTTTCTTCAGATGCCCCTTGAGCGGGGCAAACAGCTCGATTTCCCTAAGGTTGCGGTCCTTCATTTCCACCGTCCATACATCGCTGTGGCAGGCCTCCAGATAAAGTTGGAACGATTCGCGGTAGCTGTCGTTTTCGATTACCCGCTGCATGTTGGGGTTGCCCCAACACGTGTGAATCCACAGTTCGACGTCGTCCAGGCCCTGGACCTCGCGGTTGTAGGCTTTGACCATGAACTTGACTTCATCATGGTCCCGTCCGTAGGTGTTGGCCCAGAAGTGCAGGCTCGGCTCTTCGATCTGGATACATTTACAGCCGGCATCCCGCAACGCGAGCAGTTCCTTATTCATGGCCACCGCCATATCCCAGATGACCTCTCGGGTGTCCTTGTACTTGGGCGTGTGCAGATCCAGGAACAGCCCCATCACCTGGGAACAGACGGTCCCAAACCGCACCGGCAGGTCGGTCCGCGCCTGGGCCAGTCTCCAAATCTTGGCGTAATCCAGGGGCCGATGCTCCACCTTGTCCACCACCCGGGGCCAGCGCCAGCCGGTGTAAATCTCATTGAGGTGCGTGCCGGGCGGGTAGCGCAGCCAGGGCGAACGCGTCTCCTCCGATTGCAGGTAGTCTCCCTGGAAGCCGGCCCAGCGTTGCAGGGGGTAATGATGCCAGGAGCGGCCCGCCATATCGTCGTCGCAATGCACGTCGCCGTGGGTCAGAATGTCGATTCCGGCCCGTTCCTGGTCGCTCAGGACCGTGGCCAGCGCATCCTGGAATTTCTCGCGGAAGCGCACATCCATCATGCAAGAGTCCAGCGGCCGGCCCCACATGCTCATATCAAACCAGCGGGGGCGAGGCCAGGAACCCGTTATCGTACAAGGGAGGATTTGGTTGGCGGTGGCAGTAAACATAAAGCGTGTAGTTCTTAGCTATCGCGATGACATCCTTCACACTAGCACGCGAACGGTCTTGTGCAAGAGTCCCGGTGCTGGCTGCTCACGCTCCAGGACGTGGTGAGAGCCTGATCGAGCGCCCGGAGTGGGAAGCGCCTCAACCGCCGCCTGGTGTCTTGCGATAGGGCGCATCCGGCGAGCTGGGATCCAGTCGGCATGTTGTGGCACTACTCTTCCATGTCGAGTTTTCGGTCGAGGAAGTACGCGGCGCTGATGAGGCCCAGGTGGGTAAAGGCCTGGGGAAAGTTGCCCAACTGCTCGCCGTTAAGGCCGATCTCCTCGGAGAACAGTCCGAGGTGATTGGCGTAACCCAGTGTCTTCTCGAAGTAGAACCGGGCCAGCTTGGCGTCGCCGGCACGGGCCAGGCACTCGACGTTCCAGAAGGAGCAGATGGAGAAAGTGCCCTCGCGTCCAGGGAAGCCCGTGTCGGCGCCTTGGAGGACGTTGTAGCGGTAGATGAGCGAGTCTTCTAATAGCCGCTCATTGATGACCTTGAGCGTGGAGCGCCAACGGGGGTCGTTCGGGCCAATAAACTTAACCAACGGCATCAGCAGCGCGGCGGCATCCAGGGCTTTGGCGCCCTTGAACTGGACAAAGCTCTTGAGTTTTGCATCCCAGAATTCTTCGTAGATGTCCTGGTAGATTTCGTCGCGAATCTCATACCAGCGTGCCAGCGGGGCGGGAAATGAGCGTCTTTGCGCCAGTCGAATTCCGCGATCTATCGCCACCCAACACATGACTCTGGAATAGAGGAATTCGTAGGGGCCGCCTCGAACCTCCCAGATGCCCTCGTCGGGCTGACGCCAGTTCTCGCAGACCCAGTCGATCAGGCGGCGCAGGTTCATCCAGAAATCGTAGGAGACCAGCTCATACGTCTTGTTGTGGATATAGACCGAGTCCATCAGTTCGCCGTAGATGTCCAGTTGCAACTGGTTGCGGGCGCCGTTGCCGATGCGGACCGGTTTAGAGCCTCGATAGCCCCGGAAATGGCTCAACTGGGTCTCAGGCAACTCCTGCCGGCCGTCGATCCCGTACATGACCTGCAATGGATTGCCCTCCTTGAGCTCGCCGCACCGCTGCTCGATCCAGCGCATGAAAGCAGTCGCTTCGCCATGATACCCCAGGCGCATTAAGGCATAGATGGTGAAGGAAGCGTCGCGAATCCAGGTGTAGCGGTAATCCCAGTTGCGCACTCCGCCCACTTCCTCAGGCAGGCCGAAAGTAGCCGCGGCCACAATCGAGCCATACTTCGCCGATGTGAGTAGTTTGAGGGTCAGGGCGGAGCGGTTGACGATCTCTCGCCAGCGCCCTCGGTAGCTCGAACGCCGTATCCAATTCCGCCAGTAATCCATCGTTTCTTTGAACGATTCGGAGACGTAGCCGGGCGAGGTTGAGGGAGAACCGTCTCCGTTATGCGCATCCTCCAGAACGAAGCCGGCGCACTCATCCGATCGGAGCATGAAGTCGGCCACGGCTGCCCCATTCTCGATGCGTACCGGGACTTCGCTGCGCAACCGAAGAGCCGTGTTATCCGGTCCTTTGCTGATGAAGATGACCTCGTTCTTGCGGCGCTTTTCCACCCGGTGCTCGGCGCGTCCGTAATCAAACCGGGGGTCGCAGACCATCCGGTAATGGACCTTGCCGCGAATGGTTTTGGCCCGCCGCACTAGGTCGTGGGCATGGCCCAATTCGCGGATCGGCATGAAATCGGAAATCTCGGCGACCCCCTCCTCAGAAAGAAACCGGGTCAGGAGCAGGTTCGTGTCGGGCATGTAAATCTGCTTCGGACGCGTATCTCCCAGCAGCGGCGTGAGCTTGAAACTCCCTCCCCGCCGGCTATCCAAGAGCGCGGCAAAGATGCTCGGCGAATCAAATTCGGGAAAGCACATGAAGTCGATCGAGGCGTCCGTGCCCACCAGGGCGACCGTGTGCAAGTCACCAATGACGCCGTACTCCGAAATCGGTTTGTAGTCTCCCGTTCCACAGGAGCGCGTTCGTGAAGCCATGCGCAAGCTTACTTCGGGCCGAGCGGTTTCGCAAACCGTGGGGCGGGCAGAGGGCCGACGTGCTTGAGTCTGGTCAGTAGAGCCGAACGCGGTGCCTGTCCAGCCAGTCCGCAGCTTCGTCCAGTGCCGAAATCGCGCCGAGGGCAGAGTCTGGCATGGATTTCTCTACGCCGTCCCGTTGGAAAACCGCAAGACAAGCGCGGTCGTTGAACCGGCTCTTGTACTTGATGCCCTGGAAATTGGATGGGTGCTTTTGGATCACAAGACCCCATTTCTGAGGGACATCCAGTTTTTCGTTCATGAGCGCCGTTAGATCCACTCGGAGCGCGCTGAGCGTCTCTGGTTTCGTGAGATCACAAACGCACATTGCCGGTACCTGAAACAGGGACACGGAATGAGCTTTCCACAGGGATTGAGGCAGGGTCTTGGCGCCGTCGTAGGCTTCGTTTCCAAATCGCTCGAACAGGCAGGTGTCGATGTTGACGCCTAGATAGAGCACCGGGTACGGGCAATCCTTGTGCGAAAAACGATGGGCAGGATCGAGGCTAAAATAAAGTGCTGAATGGAGCGTCTGATGGACCCGGAACCACTTTCCCACCGGCTGTCGCGTGCGAGGTATTTTGAGCTTGTCGAAATCCGGCGCCGGCAGCCTGAGGGTGCGAACCGCCGGACTACTCGACATAGGCTTCTGCGATGTGCAGCACCTGGTCCACCTTGCCCTCCCGCAGCAAATCCAGCGGACGCCGTGAGTCCGAAAGCCGATGTTGCTGGAGGAAGAAGCCGATCTTCCCCCACTCGTCCAGGATACCGCTGGCTGAGAGCTTGGCCAGGACCTGCTTGATGCCTGGCAAACGCCTGCCATCGCGGAATTGCCACACCGGAAATCGGACGGCGCCTTGCTTTTCCGACCGCCAGCCCAGGAGCTTGCCTTGGTGATAGAGGTTGAGCACTGATTGCTTAACCATCCCCAAGACGCGGGCGGTCTCTTCAGTGGACATGCTGCCGCCTTCCTCAGTTGCCATTTTCTCTCGCACGGAGACGCCCCGCGCCATCGCATTCGCCAGCTTCTCCTCGCGGCGAGAACCTGTAAATGCCAGCTCGAACGCTACTCCCGCGTATTTGGCCAGGTCTGTCGGCGAAAGGCGCGAACTCCTCTCCTTCAATGACTTTCGAAGAAACTCAACCCAATCCCGAACGTCGGTCGGCAGCGAGTCCAATGTTTCCATAAACAGAGCATAGCAGTCTGGATGAAGCTGTCAAGTTCGTCCAAAGCAATGAGCCTTATTATCAATGATTCCTCATACCACCGGAAGAGGACTGTCTCTGAGCCTGGGATGACCCCGCTAACGTTCGCTCGCCCAATCGGTGAAGGGGTCCCAGGGAGGCAGCACAATAGGTTTCTGCTCGGTCAGGGCCAGTAGCTTGGCCGGAACGAAGCGGCGGTCAATAATGACCTCAAAGACATGCTTGTTGAACCACTTGGCGCCGATGGTGAACCAGCCTTTGTCTCCGGCCTCTTCGCCCCAGGAGTTCTCCACCTTCCACTTAACCGGCTGGCCATCTTCCACATCAACACCGGTGAAGACCATGGCGTGGTCGGGCAAGCCGTTGTCATAAGCCAGGGTTTGGGCTTTGTTCATGCGGAAGTCGATGCCAAAGAGGTCCTTTGCATCCTCGATGCCGTCCAGCCAGAGGCCCTTCTTTCCATCGCCTTCGGCGCCGGAATTGGCGCCAAACCAGACCGGTTCGTCGGCAAGAATCGATTTGAGAACCATGCTCCGCATCTCGCCCATGCGGATATTGACCGCGTCCATGTCTCGGTGGTCGGCCATGTTGCGTTCCCAGGCCCATTGCAGGCGGGCGTGCATGCGTTTGCCAGGGTAGTTAACGAAGCTGACGTAGCGGCTCAAATCCTGGCCCAGGAATTTATGATAGAAAGAGAGCGGGGTGTAGGTCTCCAGTGGAGTGACCTTCCCGTCCTTGGTCTCGTAACGCCACTGGAAGCTCTGAGGCGGGCGTCCAAGGCAGACCACAAGAATTTTGTAAACGTCCTGGAGGGCGCCCTGCTTCATGTCGCGCAGCTCGGAGATGCCGGCCCCTTGGCGGCTTGCCTGGCGAATCTCAATGACCGCCTTGCGCAGACGGGCCGCCATTAGCCGGTCCATTTCGCCCGAATGCGACGCCGCGTAATCGTCCGGCATGACCGAGGCGGGCACGACGCCGTATTTGTCGATCAGCGCCCGGACGTAGTTCCAGTTGCCGCCATCGCTGATGAGGTGCTGGAGGAAGGTGTCCAGACGGCGGCTGTGGATGGCTTGGTGTCGCAGGCTGATGGCCAACTCAAGGGAGCGGTTGGCTGCTTCCAGCTTCTGGTAAAACTGTTCGTAGGCCTGCGAGAGCATAAAATCCTTCATCTTTTGTTTAGCGATGATTTCGGGGCGCAGCAGGTTTAGCCCCGCGAATAGCCAACACCGGCCCGATGCTTTCTGGTTGGCAATCGATCCAGGGCTCTTAATGACATGTGTAAAGTAGGTGTCCGTGCGGTTCTCCAGGTCGGGATCGATAATCAGCGAACGCACGCTGTGGTTGGCCAGGGCGTTGCGCGCGGCTCGCAAGTCCGGCGTCATTGGAACGGCGTTCTCGAGCGTCTTGAGCATTTGGGGCGTGAGCGCCGCCGCGGACGAAGGCGCCTCTCCGGGAACCGGTTTATATTGAGCGTGGACCGGGACGGCAACCAAGGTCGCTCCCACCAACAAAGAAGTAACATTTATTCTCATTACGTGAAGCCGCCGGGGCGTGTGCCGCAAGCAGGCGGCAGCGGGGCCGGATAGGCGGAGTTTACTCTTTACCTGCCACAAACTGTAGATGGGGCAACACCGAAAGACAAGCGGAAACGCAACGCGAGAGCTTAAAGGGCGCAACCCGCCAAGCCCCCAATTGTTGGCGAATCCAAAGCTGGAAATAAATCCGAAATCCAAAAGCGGCAATGACCAAAACCGGCTTACGGACCACGAAATACTCGAAATACGCGAAAAGAGGGAGAAACCAAAACCAAGGGCGGGGAGTCGTTCACAGGTGGCATCCACCCCACAGCCTGGCTCTAATGTCCTCATTCGTGTATTCCGCATATTTCGTGGTCCTCTCCGTTAAACGGCCACCTTTCAATATCTCCCTGGCCGGATTTGAGATTGTTCCGGATTTCGAGTTTCGGTCGGGGTTATTGAGCAGGATGTGGGGGGGTACCGACGTGAGGCACCCGCGCATGCGGGCTGTCGATGAAATTCATCGACAGAGGGATGTACTTGAGGAATATTAAGACCGTGTTTTTGACGAGTTCAATGCAGGTGGAGGTTCCAGGGCAAAAATGATGCAAATCAGGAAAGCGATGAGGACGGCGAACGGCCGCATCGCAATTGTGGCATTGATGGTGGTGGCGCTCGATCAGGCTACCAAAGAAATAGTGTTGCGGGTGCTGGGCTACGCCCAGGAGAAAGTGATCATCCCGGGTTTCTTCAAGTTTGTTCATTGGGGCAACACCGGGGCGGCGTGGAGCCTGTTCCGAGGCAACAATGATTTGCTGGCGGTGGTGGCGCTGATCGCCCTGGTCGCGCTCTTTTTCAGCCGGCATCACTTCGATTTTCAAACTCCGTTGGGCCATTTGGCCTTCGGACTGATCTGCGGGGGAATCATCGGCAATCTTATTGACCGCGTCCGTGTCAAGCACGTGATCGACTTCATCTATTTCTACATGCAGCAGCGAGGCGGGACGACGGTGGGATTCCCCGCCTTCAATATCGCCGATAGCGCAATTTGCACCGGGGTGGGTCTGATCTTTCTCCTGACCTGGCGGAACGAGCATGGCCCCGAGCCGGCGGCGAGCGACGCCCAGGCTGGCTCTCGATGACTTCTGTTGATGGCCGATCATTTTCCAGAACTTCATTTTCCACATCCACCCCAGCCCGCCGGCCTCGACCAGGCGCCCTGCCCGGCCCCAACGCCCCCTCGCACGGAGACGTTCACGGTCGAAAAGACGCTCCCCTCAGCCCGGTTGGACGCCTATTTGAGGGACCGCTTCCCCGCCGTGTCGCGCGGGGCGATTCAGAGGCTGATCGAAGAAGGGGAAATTCGAGTCAATGGCCAGAAGGTGAAGCCCACCCATGCCCCGCGCGCTGGAGAATCCGTGCAGGTTCATTGGCCGGAGCCGCGGCCCGATCGGGCGCAGCCCGAGGAAATAGAGCTGAATATTCTTTACGAGGACGCGGCCCTGCTGGTGCTAAACAAGCCGGCGGGCCTGGTGGTTCATCCCGCGTCCGGCCATGAGAAACACACGCTGGTTAATGCCCTGTTGCACTATTGCCACGGCCAGTTAAGCGGCATTGGCGGAGTCGCGCGCCCGGGAATTGTGCATCGGCTTGACAAAGAGACCAGCGGTTGCATGGTCGTTGCCAAGAACGACGACACGCATATCGCCCTTTCCGCCCAGTTTGCCGCCCGGCGGGTCCAGAAGATTTATCAGGCGATTGTCTGTGGCGAGCTCGAGCGCGATGCAGGCGAGATCCGGGCCGCCATCGGACGCCACCCTTCACATCGCAAACGGATGGCGGTCAATAATGAATTGGGCAGAGAGGCCAGGACGAGCTACCAGGTGCTTGGGCGGTTGCGAGGCGCCACGCTCGTGCGGGTGCTGCTTCACACGGGGCGGACCCATCAGATCCGGGTCCATTTTCAGTTCCTTGGCTTTCCCCTGGTAGGTGACCGTGTCTATGGCAGCCGGCACAATCTCAGGCTGACAGAGTTGACGGG
>JBJKSV010000869.1:0-3377 GCA_046703605.1 Limisphaerales bacterium | reverse complement strand
GCAGCATTCCGCGGTATTGCGGCGCGCAGCGGACTGCGCGCCCTACCCGCCCATGAGAGATCCGAGCTAGCATGTTCTTCTCCAAGCCAATTACACCTTTGCCCAAGGTTACGGCCCCTACAGCCTCTGAACTCGCCGCAAAGTTCAAGCCCGGCCCCCCGGCGCAAGCGTTGCTCAAGCCCAATCAAACGCCGGCGGAATACCTCCACGCCCTGGAACAGAATAAGCACGGTCCGGAGGCCGTGCATCTCCTGGCCCACGGCATGCCCGAACGTGAATCGACGTGGTGGGCCTGCCAGAGTTCGCAAAAAGTCGCCTCGAAACTGAACCCCGCCGACCATTCGGCCCTTTCCGCCGCTCAAGCCTGGGTGAGAAATCCAACGCCGGAGACTAAGGCAGCGGCGGCTGCAGCAGCCGCCAAGACGGATTACACCGGGCCGGGCGCCTGGGCGGCGCAAGCGGCCGCGTGGTCGCACACGCCTGCTCCGGCCGCGCCGGGAGCAGTTGCGCCGGCGACTCCGGCTGCCCCTGTCGGCCTCACCGCACCCGCCGTGGCGGGCTCGGTTCTCCTCGCGGCGGGCTTGGTGAACAGGCCCGCCATGGCCCCAACGCCGAAGCCAAAGCTCCAAATGCCCGCAATGCCGCATGCGCCCAACACGCTGGCCGCCCCGCAGCTTGCCGCCCTCCCCACGCCGGCCACGCCGCAGATCCCGCCGGTGGATCGAACCAAACAATCAAAGATGCTTCAGCCCTTTATCGACCTTGGCAAGGAGGTTGCCGGTGGCAAAAACTCATGGGCCTGACCCGCCAAACCGCCACTCCTCCAGGCCAGATCGCCGGACTGTGAATAAGCCCGTTGGCGCCTCCTTTCCACGGGGTGAGAGATGCCCAGGACCCGCTCATGGCTCGCTGATTTCGGGGATACTCTCCGCGTCAATGATCGTGTATCCGGTCGGCTTACAGTTGGATAATCGCTCGGTTGGGCTAACCCCCGCGTGGCAGCCGGCTCGCGATGATTGACCGAATCTCCCGGTTGGCATTCCAGTCGATCAGGATTAGGCTGCGCGAACGAACCAGCAGCTTCTCCAGGTTGCTCAGAGCCTCGTTGAACACGGTTTCCAGGGCCAGGGCGGGCGCGTCACCAAAATCCTTGCAGAGGCTGTCCGGACCAAGTCCGGGAAACAAGCGCACCAGGGCCGCCAAGGTGTCGTACCACAACTCCTTCGGCAAGTAGTTAACGGCTTCCTTCGGCTCAAACGGCTGCCAAGCCAACCGGTGCGGCCCCAGGGCCTCCACAAACCGGGCATCCTTCTCCATGACCGCTCGCACGCGGTGTCCAATGGGCTCCTCGGGTGAATGCTCCGCGGCCACCTGTCGGCCCAGGCTGAGCAATTCGTCGAGGGCAATCGCAAGCGTGTTCTGTTCGTTGACCAGCAGCGCCCGCGCTCCCAGCACACCGAATGAGTAGAGGTCGCACGGCGAGCTGAGCAGTGGCACCACCTCGAATGGGGACCTGGGAAACGCGGCGCCTTCAGCCGCCTTCAAAGCCGCGTTGATGGCCTCGGAAAAGTTCTGCTCGATGGTGCGAAAGCGCACCTCTCCGCGGGCCAGGCTCTCGGCGGCATAGAGGTGGCCGTACAACTCGACACGGCCTGCCGCCAGCGGCAAGCGGATCCAGAACAAATCGTGCGGCGAAAAGCTCCCGCGTTCCTCCAGCACCAATGTCCCCTCGACGATAGTGCCTCCGCATTGCCCCGGCAGGATCTGGCGAAGGCGCACACTGCCCGTGCCTTGGAGAGTGGCACTGATCCCCTCGGGCAGGTAAATCGATGTCGTCCCCCTTCGCGCGCGGACGAAGTAGCGCGCTCCGGAGGATTCGACCGGCAGAGGATAGGCCTCGCCGGGTTTCACCAGTGAGGCCGTGGCGGTCCAAAGAAAGGGCAACTGTGTTCCCACCGGCTGAAGCCGCACTCGAAAGCTGTCGGCCCCCAGATTCAGGAACGGCAGTTGTTCGCGCTCGATGACGGCTCGCACGCGCCGCGCCACGTCCGCCAGGAGTTGCAGCTTCAGATGAAAGGCCTCCACCAAACGTCCGGCTCGGCCCTTGGAACCGAGCAACAGACCGCCTCCGCTTTGGATGCCGCTCTCCTCCGCTAATCCGGGATACACGCCCTCGAAAAACCAAGGTCGTTTTCCCTGCGGCAGGCCCTTCCATGGGTTGCCGCCAAGCAGATCCACATAGTCCTCAAAGCTCAGAGGGGAAAACGTGCCGGCGCGCAGCAAACCGCCTTGAGGATTGAGCGGCAGATGTCCGGCGTTACCCAGCACATCGGGCGAGGAGGTCCTGGCATTGGACGGCGCTCCGGCAGTAACGGGAATGAATCGGCCCTCCGCGCCGGCGTTGGGCTGCCAGAGATAACGAAAGAGCGAACGGCTGTACGACGGCAATCCCGCCCTCTCCAGGGCGTGGTCATCCTGGCACAATTCCCACGCATCTGTGCCGTCGCCGAAATGCCTGGCTGTCCCTGCGTTGAGGTCGATGAAAGCCGGCCGCGGATGTTTTGCCTCACAGCCCAGGAATAAGGCGGACTGGGGATCCAAGCCGGCGAACATCTCGGACTCCCTGGCCCAACGTTGATCGAGCGTGTAGTTGGAGAAGGCCTCATGCAGGGCGGGCAGAGAGGCCTCAAGCCCATCGGTGTTCTGAACCCAGAGCTCGACCCACTCCCGGGGCCGGCCATTAGCGTCGGTGACGCACCCAAGATATACCTTCCCGTCGGGCAACTCCCGCAGGAGGACGAAGCCCCCGCTGACCGGGTCCGGTGTTTGGCGCACCAAAACGCACAGCCGCAATGGCGACCCCGCATCTACTGGATGGACGGGAATGGCCACAAACCCTTCCGGGAATGTCCGTGCCCACGAATCGTTTGTTGCTTTCGGCATGGTGCGAATACGACGGGCCGCCGCAAATCGTTGCCCAACCGGCGACTACAAGCCGCCCGCTTCGGCCGCAAAGCCGTGGGCCCATCAAATCTGGATTTCGCCAAGTAGATTAGCAGCAGAAGCGTCCTCAAACAAGCCGCTTGCGCTGAAACGCAAGATCTTGTAGAGAAGTAGGGTGAATTTATCACGTTTTGGGGTCTGCCGCCGGTATTCAAGGTGGGAGGCTCAGCGGCATTATCTACCTGCAGCGCCCCCCCGGTGGCGCGGCGCGAACTCGCTTTTGCTCAAGCGATTGGCTCCATTGGTGTGCATAGCGGCGTTGGCCGGCTGTGGGCGCAACAGTGTCAAGGTGTATCGCGTCGCCAAGGAGGAGCCTCAGGGAACCGCGTCCCAACCTCAGACCTCAACTCAGGCCTCAATGATGGCCCCGGGAC
>JBJKSV010000868.1:0-4475 GCA_046703605.1 Limisphaerales bacterium | reverse complement strand
GGCCAACCATGGGCGTTTCAGGGACGGTTCTCCACACCTGCCCATCCCCAATTACGCCCGGCTCAATCGCGGTGGACGCTCGATCGTGTGGGTCAAAGCCCGCTAACTGAATCCGCTTCTTTTCGCTCCGTCCCGCGAGGCGGGACGCTGGCCAGGCGCGCCAATTCGCGATGGAGCCGGGCGACACGTTCCACCTGGCCTTTGGCGGCAAACCGCTCATAGAAGCCCTCATTGCGGAACTCGCGGATGCGTTCGCCCCAAGGAGCCAATCTCTGCGACCAGCGTTCAATGCGGATTTCGGCCGGTTCGCAGTCCTGGGCCGCCAGATCGGCGCAAACGCGGAGCATGGCCTTTAGGGTGACGGGTTTGGTGACCATATAATCCTGGTTGCCCCAGGCCTCTTCCAGCACGTGAGAGGCGGCCTTGAGAAAATCACGGACGATGGCGTAGTACCGCTCCACCTCGTTGCGGCCGGTCTCGGCTTTGGAGATTTGAGGCCAGGCCTGCTTCACCCAGCGGTGGATTTCGTTGAACAGCTCCGCCTGGAGAATCCATTTCTCCTGTTTGCTGCGTCCTCCCAAGCGATTGATGCGATAGCGCAGCGGGCTGTCGGCCTCGACGTAGAGCATCTCCGCCACGCGCGCCGCGAAGCGCCGGTCCGGCTCAGCCCAGGAGACGCGTTCGTAGAGATCGACGAGGTGGCTGTTGTTGATGCGGGTTGGGGTTGAATTGATGATGACAAACATTTCGGTGGCAAAGTCCTCGCTCTGGCCATCGAAGATGACGCAGGGCACATAGATGGATTTGGCCTCCGCCGGATGGGTGCGTTCGTAGAAGCTGAGCGCGGCCAGGCGGTGCTGGCCGTCGATGATGAGGAATTTCTCCTGCGGGTCGGGCAGGTTGCCCACGGTCTGGTTGCCTGAAAGGAGTTCGAAATTGAGGCGCTGAGGAGTAAACAAGAGCACGGTGCCAGGGATAGGGGGCTGGCTCATGGCGGTCTCGTAGAAATTGCGGATGGATTTGACCTTGGATTTTGAGAGCGCGCGCTGAAAGGCCCTCTCGCTCCGCTCGACCCGGGCGATGAACTGGGCGACATCGTCCTGGGCGGGGATTTCTTCGGGTTTTATCTGCTCGCCTTCGTCGTAGAACCGGCTGATGAATCTGACCTTTCGGAGCAGGTCCTCCGATGGATAAGCCACGAAATAAAATACCGCATCCTTTTGTCTTATCTGCGTCGCGATCATCTGTTTGCCTTTCGTTACGCTCCCCGAGGCGAATCGGCACATTCACGCCGCGGGTGGCAGGCGTATGAAATCTGCCGACCGAACACCTTCCCGCTCAGCACGAATAGGTAATCCGTTCCGGCAAGGATGACAAGTGGAGGTTTATCCATCCGGGTGCATTCCACCAGTACCCCCCAATTGTTGCCGAATCCGAAGCCCGAAATCCAAAATCCGGAACAAATCCGAAATCCAAAAGCGCCAATGACCAAGGCCCAAGACCGCGGCCTCTTTTGAACATTGTTTCGGATTTCGGATTTCGGATTTCGGGTTTATTGAGCAGGGATGTGGGGTGCCGACGAGATGCGCTCTGTTGACACGGTGCCTTAGAACTGGCACCCTGCCTGCGTGTCCGGCGAGCCGCAGGAAGCAACGTTCTGTCGCTTAACCGCTGGTGGTCATGGCCTCCGGCATACTCGACGAGTGCCATGGGCTGGACGTCAACCGCAAACAGAACCATGAAATATTTCATTTCCCTGACGGGTCGGGGGCTGGCAATCGCCGCCCTGGCGACACTCACCACGCTCACACTCACCGCACAGGAGTCGATTCCCGATCAATATAAGATCAATGGTTTCGCCTTGGGCGTGCAGGCCTGGACCTTTAACCACTATACCGCTTTCCAGGCCATTAAGATGACTTCCGAGGCGGGCTGCAAACTTATCGAGTTTTACCCCGGACAGCAATTGAGCCAGGACGAGCCGAACGTGCATGTCGATGACAACATGAGCGACGCGGACATTGCCAAGCTCCAGGCGCAATTGGAGAAGTACGACGTCAAGGCCATTGCTTACGGGGTGGTCGGCGTCCCTTCGGATGAAGCCGGAGCGCGCAAACTGTTCGACTTTGCCAAGAAGCTGGGTCTGCGAGCCATCGTTACCGAATCGACCGGCTCGATCAACATCATCGACAAGCTCGTCAAGGAGTACAACATCTGCGTCGCCTTTCACAATCACGAGGGCAACTGGAAGCGCACCAGCTATAAGGTCTGGAATCCCTACTATATCGCGGGCCTGATCACTGGGCGCGACCACCGCATCGGTGCGTGCGCGGACGTCGGCCACTGGGTCCGTTCCGGGATCAATCCCATAGATGCCCTGCGCCTGCTCCGGGGCCGGATCATTGAGGTTCACCTCAAGGACGAAAGCGCCATGGGTCTTGCGGGCCACTGTGTGCCGGCTGGCGAAGGCGTGTGCGACATCAAAGGCATTCTTGACGAACTCAAGGCCCAGAATTTCCAGGGCAATCTTTCAATCGAATACGAGTACCACATGGAGCATGATCTGCCCGAAACGATCAGCTACGTGAAGTTCGTCAAGAACTACAACAGCAATTAGCCTGACTTCACGGATGACAGCGCCTCCTCCACGGGGGAGGCGCTGGGCCGGAGAGCGTGTTGCTCCCATTCGTGGGTGTCCCGTTGGCGGCTCGCCCATCCTACGGACTCCGCAGCGCCGCTAAGGCGCTGCCAGTTGCAGGATTCCCTGCAAGGGGATTCTTACCCAATCGGGACGGTTGTTGAGTTCATAGCCCAGTTCATAGATGGCCTTATGTAGCATATAAGCGTCCAGCATGACGCGCAGATCCTCTTCCGAGCCGGGAAGCAACCCGGATTTAGCCACCGGTGGAAGGTAGGCGTGGAGGAAGGTGGCGCCGACGGCTTGATTCCAAAAGCGGATCCACGGCTCGAAGGCGGCGACATTCTCGGTGGGGAGGCTGCCGCGCTCGATGTGCTGGATGTGCCCGGCATGGCTGGCATAATGACAGGAGCGCAGCATCCCGGCCACGTCGCGGAGCGGGGAGCGTTTGATGACGCGCTGGCCGAGCTTGATCGCCGGCTCCCCTTCGAAATCCAGGATGATGAAGTCCTTGCCTGTCCAGAGGACCTGGCCCAGGTGATAATCCCCGTGGACACGGATGCGCTTGGCGGCGATGCGCCGTTCGAACAGAGGGCGATAGCGATTGACGATTTCATTCTCGAGGCCGAGCACCGCCTCGGCCTGGGGAACAGCGTTGGCCGGCAGGGCTCTGAGCTTGCGGCGCAGGAGCCGGAGGTTATGCGCGGCCAAATTGCGCATGGTCTGGAACAGGCCGCGTCCGTAATGCGAGGTAAAGGGTTCCGGGGCAAAGACCGGGTCGTCAACCTCGGAGCCGAGGGTCAGGTGGAGGGCGGCGGTTCGTTCGCCCAGCAAACGGGCCGACTCGATGTAAGTGCCGACCAGTTCCTGGACTTCGTGAGGCAGGTCTTCCGAGAGGGATTGGGACAGGCCGACGGAGACTGGAGGCGGCGCCTGGTCTTTGGCACTGAGGGTGCCGACTCGGTCATAGTAGCGGCTCAAGGCGTCCAAGGTGGTGAGCCAGGCGTCCTTGGCCTGGCCGATAAAGCCGAAACAAACCGCCAGGGTGAGCGGTTCGCCAGTGGAGCTAAAGTATTCGAGCGCGCCGGCCAAGGGCGGCACGTTCGGAAACTCCTTTTGTGTCAGGAAACGATTGATTTCCAGGTCAGGGTTAATGCCTGCTTCGACCTTGCGGAACAGCTTGAGGATGAGTTTGTCCCCGTAGATGATTGACGAGTTGCTTTGCTCGGCTTTGCTGAGAGTGGGGGATGGGGGGGCGGCGTCCCCTAGGATACGTGACAAGGCAGTCGTATTTGAGGCTCGGACCTCACCAGTCTCAAGCTCCTGCTGGCTCTGGCTGAGAATCATTCCAAGGAGGGCCTGGCAAAAAGCGGGACTGCCCAGAGCGTCGAAGAGGACGCCCGAAGGCCCGTCCCGGACGGTGAGCTGTCCCAGAACCAAGTGAGGCGACTCGGCGCGGAGACGTTCGGCCTCCGAGTCGATCGCGAAAGCCAAGGGCAGGACATAGAGTTCCGGGTCGCCTTGAACGTACTCGACCAGCCACAACGTCAGCCAACCGATCTCCGTTTCCCGGTCGTGGATGGGGATAGCGGTGCGGAGGGTCGTTTGCTTGATGGTATTGGCCTTGCCCCCGAACCAGCGCCTGGCGGGCAGGTATTCGGGAAGCAGGGATTCGAGGCCGGATCTTTGGTTGCGCGAGAAAATCTCCTGCCAGGCCCCTTTGACCTTCAGAGAGGGGACAGAGACACCGGCGGCGGGGATGGCGCCTCCGGGCGCCGGTTTTCTCTCCAGCGACAGCCAATAGAAGGCGTGCGGTCCCAGGGTCAGAAGATAAGGT
>JBJKSV010000867.1:0-3780 GCA_046703605.1 Limisphaerales bacterium | reverse complement strand
GGCAACTTCCGGAGGTTTGGACCTGCTCGCCGACCCGGCTGCCCTCCAGCCCGCCCTTTACAGCCTGCGCACTGAAATTCTCAACGGCATTTACCCCAGCATCGCCGACTGCCACCCCGGCAGCCGGCCTGATCCGCAATTCGTCCGCTTTATCTGCGAGCGATTCGGCTTGCGCCAGCCGCACACCCGCGGAGGGGAGTTTGTCAGCCCTTCAGGAGGCATTGTCAACGCGATGCTTTTCTCCTTTCTGCCGCGCCCGTTACCGCGTGTGCCCGAAACCGCTGGCCTGCCGGATTCAAAGCTCCGAACCTGGTTCGAGGACGGCGGAGTATTGATCTGCCGGCCCACGCCGGGATCGGAGACGCAATTTGCCGTGGCGCTGAAGGGTGGGAACAACGACGAGAACCACAATCACAACGATGTCGGCAGCTTTAGCGTGGTCGCCGGCAGGTCGATGGTCATCTGCGACCCCGGTGGCGAGGTGTACACGGCGCGGACCTTCAGCTCCCACCGCTACGACAGCAAGGTGATCAACTCTTACGGCCACGCCGTGCCGGTCGTTGCGGGCCAATTGCAGCGCACGGGCAGAGACGCAAGGGCGCTCGTGCTGGGAACCGATTTCCAAAACGACGAGGACACCCTGGCCCTCGACATTCGCTCCGCCTATGCCGTGCCTCAACTCAAGAAACTGGAACGGACCTTCACCTTCCGCCGGGCTGCACCCGCCTCGCTGGCCGTGCAGGACAAAGTCAGCTTCACGGAACCTGAGGATTTCGAGGAGGCGCTGATTACCTGGGGGACATGCCGGAAGGTGTCCGGAGATGAGTTGGAGATCACCGACGATAAAGGGGCTGTGCGCGTGAAGATCGATAGCGGCGGGCTGCCTTTCAAGATTCGTGACGAGATTATCAATGAGAATGTCCCAACACCAAAGAAGCCGCGGCGCATCGGCATCGCTGTGGCACAGCCTGTCAAAGATGCGACAGTGACTTTGCGCATCACGCCACAATGAATTTCCGAGAGAAAATCATCACCCTGGAGCAACTCCCGGAGTGGCGCGCCGAGTTGCGACGGCGCGGACAGCGCCTGGTAGTCACTAACGGGTGTTTTGATCTCCTTCACCTCGGCCATGTGACCTATCTCGAGACGGCCAGGAACCAGGGGGACGCGCTGCTTATCGGGCTGAACAGTGACGCGTCAGTGCGGCAGTTGAAGGGGCCTGACCGCCCCCTGAACTCGGAACAGGACCGTGCGGCGGTGGTGGCGGCGCTGGAAAGCGTAGATGGCGTCTGTATCTTCGAAGAACCGACGGCGACCCGTTTTCTGAGCATTGCCAAGCCGGACATTTACGTCAAAGGGGGCGATTACACACTGGAGACTCTGAACCGGGAAGAGCGCCAAACCGTCGAACAGGCGGGCGGCAGGATAACTGTGCTGCCTATCGTTTCAGGCAAATCCACCACGGCACTCTTAAAGAGGATCGCTACGCTCTAGCCCAAGTATTTCATGACACGAACAAAACGGCAGCGGTCTGTGTGAACTGTTCGGCTAGACTGCTTCGCCTTCGACACAAGAATGAGTTCCCCAGGTTCCACGCGACGCGCCGTCATCGATGTCGGCACCAACTCGATCAAGCTCTTGGTAGCCGATGTGCGCGGACGCGACGTTTGGCCGGTGTGGGAGGAGAGCAAGCAGACGCGGCTTGGACGCGGTTTCTATGACGAACATCGTCTTCAACCCGAAGCCATCGCCAAAACGGCCACCGCTGTGAGTCAATTTGTCGCCTGCGCCCATCAGTTCGGCCCAGCCAACATCCGGGTTATCGCCACCAGCGCCGCCCGCGATGCAAAAAACTCGGAGGAACTCACCTCAGCCATTGAACAGGCCTCTAAGCTGAAGACTGAGATCATCTCTGGTGAGCAGGAGGCGCTGTGGGCCTTCAAGGGAGTTACCAGCGACGCGAAATATGCCCACGCAGCCCTGCTGCTTCTGGATGTCGGGGGCGGCAGCACCGAGCTGATCGTAGGCAAGGGCGAGCAAAAACATTTTTCGCACAGTTACCCCATGGGCACCGTCCGGCTGATGGAGAAGATTTCCCACAGCGATCCCCCAAAACCGGAGGAATTGGCCCAGTGCCGGGACTTCCTGAAGCAATTCATCGAGACAGAAGTCAAGCCTCAAATCGAACCGGTGCTGCACAACGAGACCAAAGCACACCACGGCGCCGGTGGCATCCAACTGGTTGGAACAGGAGGAACAACCACCATCCTGGCTCGGATGGAAGCCCGGACCGAGGATTTTGATCGGGAGCGACTTGAATCGGTGTGCCTCAGCATCGAGCGGCTGCGGAACCGAGTCGAATCGCTTTGGGGTGTTTCTCTGGCGGAGCGCAAGCGCATTATTGGCCTGCCCAAGAGCCGAGCCGATGTCATCCTCACCGGCAGCGCCATCTGCGAGGCTATCATGGAAGGCCTCGGTTTTCAGAGCTTCTGCATCAGCACCCGGGGTCTTCGATTCGCCGCCGTGATGGAGGAAGGGTGAGTTTTCGGGGTTTACAAGGTTGACAACCTTGACGACCTGCGGCAAGGTGCCGCAGGTATGCCAAAGTCTTTGGAAAACCAAAGCCCGAGAACCGCGCTGGCGGCGAAGGACCGAGCCGTTGTCGATGAATTCGCCTTGGTCATCCGCAAGCACCCGGAGCAGGGCCCCGTGGCCCTGGCCCATCTGGCCTCGGTGGCGTTTGACATTTCGATTGGCGGCAAGCTGTCACGCCGCGACAAACTTGCACTGGCGTTGGCCCGGGGGCTGGAGACCCGGCAGCAGTTGGCGGAGACCGAAGGGGGCAGCCTTTCCTCGGAGGAGACGGCGCGCCTTTTGGGGATTTCCAAGACGGCCGTTTTGAAGCGGTTGGAGGCTGGCAGGCTGCTAGCCTGGCGGGAGGAGCGGCTCAAGGCGGCGCGATTCCCCCGCTGGCAATTCGATCAAAACGGCAGGGTGTTGACGGGTTTGTCCGAAGTGCTCCGGCACCTCGATGCGGACCCCGGCGTGGATGAGTGGGGGAAGGTCCTGTTCTTTCTTCAGACGAAGAGCAGTTTAGGAGACAAGCGTCCGCTGGATATGCTGCGCCAAGGAATGGTAGAAGAGGTCTGTCTGGCAGCGCAGGCCTATGCCGAGTAGGGCCAAAATCACTCGGCCTTCGCTCCTGCCCAGCGGGGACTTCGATCGGAAGCTGATTCCCGCCACTCGCCAACCACTTCGCAATTGGTATCGCGTCCATAAGACGAGTTTGCCGGTGCTTAGGTTTGGCGTGTTTCCATGGCACAGATTCTCCCACCGCCGCTGCCCTTACGGCCTGCTGTATGTGGGATCAACCATCCAGACGTGCCTCTGGGAGGTGTTCGGAGATGATTTGTTTCGTAACCGGCGGACGATTGCCAAAGCAAAATGGGCGACAAGGTCCATCAGCCAGATCAGCGTTCCGGAACTGAACGTATGCGCTGTCACTCTCGAATCCACACGGGCAGCGATGGAGGTGGACAAAGGCAACCTCATGGCGGCGGACCTGGCAATCCCCCAGGCGTGGGGCTTGGCGGTGCAGCGCCACCCGGCGGGATTTGAGGCGGTCTATTACGCCAGCCGGTTCATCGATCAGCCCTGCTTGGCGCTGTTCGACCGTGGATGCCTGCGAGCCAAGCTGAAGGCCGGTCCCCTTGGCGGACTGAGTGACAATGACGCTGCGGTGAACTGGTTGCACGAGCACCAGGTGGCCCTGGTCTGAGC